>MVZL01000059.1 GCA_002068375.1 Tenericutes bacterium ADurb.BinA155 | reverse complement strand
CCTCATTTTTGCAAAGGACGACCGTATGGTAGGCCCGCATGTGTTTGAAGATGTTCGGATTTTCACTTCGGAGGTCCATCAGTTGACGGTGAGTGAGTTCGTGATTGTTCTTCGTGAGAATCCCTAAAATCGAAAGCCAAACATCGGCGAGAGCCTTCGCGTCGAAATCCGCGCGGTGGGCGTCGTCATCGTTATAGGAAGAAAGACCCAAGTTTCGGGAAAGCGCACCCAAGTTATGACGGGCGGCTTCCGGGAAAAGATAGTGGCTCAACGCCAAAGTATCGATGACCGGATTCTTGATCGGCTCTAAGCCGAGCCGTTCCCGGGCAGCGTTAAGGAAGCCAACGTCGAAGGTAGCGTTATGGCTCACGATAATCATGTCACCCATGAAATCCGCGATCTTTTTGACCGCGACATCGATCTTGTCACCACCCGCGACCATCTCATCGGTGATGTGAGTTTTCGCAGTGATCTTCTCCGGGATATGCCGTTCCGGATTGATCATGATATCCAAAGTCTTCACGACCATCCCGTTCTGCATGATCGCTCCGCCAAATTCGGTCAAGCGGTCATACTTCGCGCTTAAGCCGGTGGTTTCGAAGTCGAACACGCAATAGGAAGCGGCTTGGAGTCCGCGGTCGCAGGGATTGTAGATATAGGTCGGAACGAGGTCGAACATGTAGAGCTCGCAGCCATAAAGGATCTTTAAGCCCGTCTTTTTGCCTGCGGTTTGGGCATCGGGGAAGCTTTGAACAACGCCATGGTCGGTGACGGCGATCGCCTTCATCCCCATGTTTTTCGCGACGTTGCAGTAATCGATCGGATCGGCGAGACCATCCATATTCGACATCTTGGTGTGAAGATGGAGCTCGACCCGCTTTTCCGGTTCCGGATCATCGCGTAAGGCTTTAGCCGGCAACAAATCGATGAAATGGCAAATGATGACGCGGTCGCCTGAAAACTTATCGAGATCGATCGCCCCACGGACCCGGACCCGTTGCCCGATCTTGAAACTATTGAGGACATCGGGGGTGAGGGTGCGGTTATCGGAGAAGGCTTTGCCGTTAATGCCGGCGCTAGGATCGCCTAGCCCGATCGAAAGAATGGTTTTGCCCGTGCGGGTAATCCTTGTTTCGACTGAGAAAACTTCGGCCGCAAAATCGACTGACTCCATCCCCAGCGTATAGATTTCCGAAATCGAATTGATCGGCTTATAGTCGCCGCGGGTGAAGACCCGTTTGCGGTTTCGGTCTTCTTCCATCTGCTTGAGGTTCGCCTGCATCTGGACCGTCATCGCGTCTTGGACATCGTGGAGAACCTGCTCATGGGTCTCCTCTTTTTTCGGTTCGCTCGCCCCCAGATACGAAGTGTCTTTCGGGGCATCGGGATTCTTGATCTCCGCCGCCGCGGTCTTGACCGCCTTCTTTTCGATCTTGTTAACGACTTTTTCGGGGAGGACCACTTTTTCCTCTTCGATCTTGCTCACTTCGTTCAAAACGAAAGAATAATTGAGCCATTTGAGGAAGCCCCGGAAATCGGCGACGATCGGGGTTCCCGCTTTCGCCATCGCTTCGCTGGAGTAAGTCACCAAAATCGATTGGGGATCCGCCGCCTCAACCTTGAAGGAAGGGACGCCATGGTAGACCGAAAGGTACCAGCCATTAAATAAGGCGAGGCAATCGTAGATGCTCGGGGCATTGATGTAAGAGAAACGGATATCGATCGGATAGGTCGCCCGGGCTAAGCCTTCTTGGAATTCCTCGAGGGCGGAATATTCCCAGGGACTGTTCTTCGCGATATGCATATTGACCTTATTCCGCTCATAGGGATCGCGGGCGACCAGGTCAAAGTCCATGTCAAAGCGCTCAGCATCCACGATGCCGATCGATTCCAAAAAGCGCTTCATTTTCTCTTGCATATCAATCCTCTAAAATAACGCGATGATGTCCTTGATCATGACCGCGACCATGAGAAGGAGCAATAGGCCAAGTCCGACATAACTTACGATCCCTTTGACCTTATCGGGGATCTTCCAAGGCTTGTAGACATTCGGATCCTCTTGGGGCTTTTCGGGTGTCGAGACGTCATTGCTAATAGGAGCCGTTACGGAAGCTGAAGCCCCCGCACTCGCGGCAACCGGCTGGCTTAAGACTTTGTCCCGAGCCCGTTCCCACTTCTTCCGTTTGATCCGGTTGGCGATGCCTTCAATCAAAGTGACGAGGATCTGCCAGCCATCAAGGCCGGGGAAGGGCAGCAAGTTAAAGATCGCTAAGTTGATTGAGATGAGGCCAGCGTAAAGGAAGATCGCGGCCGCCCCGCCCATCGCGCTATAAGTCCCAACCGCGGCGGTCATTCCAACGATGCCGGAAAGCGAGGACCAATTGCTCGGATTGAAGAGACCTAATAAGCCGTTAATGATCGCGGCGTTGCATTCGGGAACGTAATAGGCCCATTCTTCCCAAGCTTGACTCCAGCTATTCCAAGCCGAGTTGACCGCGAGGGTGCAGCCGGGGTCCTCGACCACTTTCGATTTGACGGTGAAGGTCGGGGTGACGCTAATCTGATTCGCCGCGACGACTTTATTCTCGGAACGGGTCGGAACGATCAAAGATAAGTCGAGTTTAAAGGTATAGCCTTCGCAGTTCTCGCTGCGGATCGTGTACGGTTTGCTAAGATCGGGGAAGTGGGTTACTCCCGCCTGGGTATAAAGGGAAGAGACGCTCGCGGGGTCGACGCTCGAGGCGTTATAAAGATAAATGTAGCTCGCTAAGCTATGGGCGCTCGTGAGATTAGAAGGCGAATAGAGGGCGACATAGGTACCGCTCAAAGCGGTCCCCTTGGCGTCACAAATCGTGACATCGCTATCGAGGATCGTTCCGGTCGAAGCGGCCGCAGTCAAACTCGGATAATTCCTGACGCCAAGATCGAGCGCGTAATCCTTCACGGCATAGGTTCCTTTTTTGGCATCGACGAGGTTATAGAAATCGGTTCCTTCTTGGTAATCCACTTTGTCAAGATAGAGCCGGAGGTTCGTCTGGTCCGAGGCTAAATTCGGGTCAACGTACATGCCCCAACTGGCGAAATAATACTGGGGGAAGCAGCTGACTGAGACGAAAAGAAGGATGAGGCCCAGGAGGTAATTTAAGACCACCCCCGCCACCAAAATGATGATTTTCTTCCATTTGGCGATCGCTTCGAGCGAACGGGAAGCTGGCGGAATCTCTTTGACGTCATCAGGGACGACCCCAGGCTCACCATACATCGAGCAATAGCCGCCAAAGGGGATCGCGCGGATCGAGAAATAGGTCTCGCCTTTCTTCCGTTTCACATGGAGGATCTTCGGCCCAAAGCCGATCGAATATTCGAAGCAATAAACTTTGAAGAGTTTGGCCATGCTTAAATGCCCGGCCTCATGGATCGAAATGAGGACGGCGAGGATCACGATCATGATGAGAATATTTAGAAATACTTGCATGGTTATTTTCCTTTGGATTCAATATGGCGTTGCACCGCGATCCGAGTGAGGGCGTCCATCGAAAGGACGTCATGAAGCGAGGGGGTGTAGTTATTGGGCAGATGGTCTAAGGCGTATTGGACTTCGTGTTCGATCGAAAGGAACGGGATCTCGCCCTTAAGGAAGGCATAGACCGCGACTTCGTTGGCCGCGTTAAGGATCGTGGTCTTGAGACCCCCCTCTTGATAGGCTTTTAAAGCGAGGCCCACGGCGGGATAACGGGCGGGATCAAACTTATGGAAATGATAAGGCCCGAAAGCGGCCAGATCTTTTTCATGGAACACATTGAACTCCACATTCGATTCATAAAGCGCCCACTTGATCGGCGTGTGCATATCGGGTTCCGAGATGTCCGCGTAATAGCTGCCATCCTTCATGAGCAAAAGCGAATGGACATGGCTTTCATCATGCATCAAGATCTCGGTCCGTTGAAGCGGGAAATCATAGAGCCATTTCGCTTCGATCACCTCGAAGCCTTTGTTCATCATCGTCGCGGAGTCGATCGTGATCTTGCCGCCCATTTTCCAAGTCGGATGCTTTAAAGCCATCGCGGGGGTGACATTCGAAAGTTCGCTGCGGGAGAGGTTCCGGAAAGAACCCCCACTCGCCGTGATCACGAGTTTATCGACGTCATCGCGGTTCACCCGCGATAGAAGTTTAGCCAAAGCGACATGCTCCGAATCGATCGGATAGAGCTTGCCATGGCCTTGCTTCAAAATCCGGTTGATGAAGGATCCGCCCACCACCAGGGATTCCTTATTGGCAAGGCAAAGGATCTTATCGTGATTCAGAGCGGTGATCGAAGGGACGAGGCCGGCAAAGCCCACCAGGGCGTTTACCACCATGTCGCAGTCGACTTCCTCAATCAATTCTTTTAAGCCTTCATCACCGAAATAGAAATGGATCGCCGGATAGGAGATCTTCAAGGTCGCGACGTCTTCTTCCCGTTCGACGCAAATATGGTTCACGAACGGAAAAGAAGCGAGGATCGAGGGGATTTTCTCAATATGAAGTCCGACGCTGAACCCGGTTAAAAGAAAAGACTTCGGGTCCGCCTTAAGGACATCAAGCGTTTGGCTTCCGATCGACCCCGAAGCCCCGAGGAGCAAGACTCTTCTCATGCGAAGAAATCCCAGCCCCCGTTAATGAAGATCATGACGATCGAGGCAGCGATGCAAGCGAAGATCAAACTATCCGCCCGGTCTAATATACCGCCATGGGCCTTTAAGATCGTTCCAAAATCCTTGAAGCCGAAGAACCGTTTGATCAGGGAGAACGAGAAGTCGCCAAGGTCCCCGAACAAGGGAATGATGAGGGCGATTAAAACCACCCAATACCAATGATTCAGATCGAGGTTAGGAAGAATCGGGGTCCCGCAGGCATCGACGATTAAGGCGAACGCGGTCGTGAAGATCGCGCTCAAGATCCAGCCGCCCCAGAAACCTTCCCAAGTTTTTTTCGGGGAGATCCGTTCGTTCATGTGATGCTTGCCGAAGAACATCCCAACGAAGTAAGCGAAGGTGTCATTCAAGATGGTCCCTAAGACCACAAAGATCAAAAGCAAAGAGGAGGTCCACCAGCGGAAGAGATTGTCCGGCCCGGCCCCAGTCACGGTCCCGCCCACTTTGATGTAGGTCGGGTAGAAACGGAGGAACATCAAGGCTTGGAAGCCTAAGCCCACCAAGATGGACATCGTGAAGAAATAGCAGACGTCATTCAGGGTGAAATCATCATGGATGATCGCAACGAAGAAATAGAACCCGAGGGCGGCGGCGACGCCATAAAGCGAAACATCGAGCCGCGAGAAATACGCTTCGAGCGAGGGGGTGAACCTGGTGTTATTGTCGATCGCTTCTTTCCACGCTTTCCCGTTGTATTTGATTAAGAACCATACGGTGAAGGAAATGATGAGGATGTAGGTGAAGAGATAGATGTACCAATGGAATTTCTTTTGGGGAGCCTTCACGACTTCGTGGATGGCAATCAAAAGGAAAAGCAAGACGAAGCTGAACCAAAACCAACCACCAAAGACGATGCAGGGGACCGCTAAGGCGATCAAGACCGCCGCCACGATGATCCGACTCTTCAAGGACGCCCGGCCTTTCGCGCCGATATCGTTCACTTGGATTTTGGCATGGCCATGATTCGGAACGGACTCTTTTGGGGCCGATTCCGGGGTCTTTTCAGGTTCATTCATTTTTTAATCCTCCATAGCGGCGATCCCGCCCTTGGAATTCTTTGAGGCAATCGATGAAGGCGTCCCGTTTAAAGTCGGGCCACTTCACGGGCGTAAACACGAACTCGGCATAAGCGTTTTGATAGAGGAGATAGTTGGATAAGCGTTCTTCGCCCGAGGTCCGAATCATCAAGTCGACATCGGGGAGCCCGGCGGTGTAGAGGTAATTCGAGAAGGTCTTTTCGTTAATGTCTTCTAGCGCGATCTTGCCGGCTTGGTAATCGAGGGCCACCGCTTTCGCCGCTCGGACGATATCATCGCGACCTCCGTAATTGAGACAGACGTTAATGACCCAATTGGTGTTGTTCTTGGTCCGGTTGATCGCGTCGTAGCAGATCTCGCGGGTATGGGGCCGGATCCGCGACAGATCGCCCGAAACCCGAATGCAGGTCCCGACCGAATCGAGATAGTCGATTTCTTTATGGAAGAATTCCTCAAGGTAATCCATCAGGTGATCGATCTCGTCTTGAGGCCGGTTCCAGTTTTCAGTCGAGAAAGCATAGAACGACATCACGTGGATCTTGAACTCGCGGCAGACTTCGAAGAGTTCGATAATCCGGTTGCAGGCTTCTTTATGGCCAAGGTAACGGGGTAAGCCCCGGAGCTTAGCCCAGCGGCCATTGCCATCCATGATGAAAGCGACGTGATCCAACTTTTTGGTGAGGACGAATTTTTCGGTGGCCATACGCTTAAGATTATACCTCGCGGGCGCAGGGAGAAAGAAACTCCTTTTGTAGTTTCTTTCATCCATACGAAAAAGAAGGGGGACGTGCCTCCTTCTTTCGCTTATTTTTCGCTTTGAATCAGATCGCGAGGATCTCTTTGGTCTTGAGGGCCAAAATGTCGTCAATCTTCTTATTGGCGACATCGACCGCTTTCTGAATATCGTCCTCGACCCGATCCTTGTAATCGTCCGACATCGAATCGTCTTCCTTAAGGAGGTCAAGATAATCGCGCCGGATGTTCCGGATTGAGACTTTGGCTTCATCGCCTAAGCCTTTGGCTTGCTTCGCGATCTGTTCCCGAATGTCTTGGGTGAGCGGCGGCACGATCAAGCGGATCGCATCGGCTTCGACCTGGGGGTTGATGCCAAGGTTGGCGGCCCCAATCGCCGCGGCGATCGTTTTGAGATCTTCCCGGCTATAGGGTTTCACCAAAAGTTGGCGCGGTTCCGGCATCGAGATCGAGCAGAGGGAATTGATGTCCATTTTATCGCCGTAGTAATCGCATTGGATCCCTTCGAGGATCGCGGGATTGGCCCGGCCCGAACGGAGTTTGCTTAATGCTCCCTTAAACGACTCGATCGACTTGTCCATTTTCGACGTGGCTTCATTCACATAGGCGTCCATAAAATTTACTCCTTGCAGATGGTGGTGCCGATATCTTGTCCCGTCAGCACCTTTTCAAAGTTGTCGGGATCATCCATATTGAAGACGCGGATGACGACGTCTTTGCCTTCGAGCATCGCGACGGCGGTTAAGTCCATCACTTCGAGCTTCTTTTCCACCACTTCATGGAAGGTGAGCTTCTTGATCAAAACCGCGTTCGGATTCTTGTGGGGATCGGAATCGTAGACCCCGTCCACATCGTTTTTGGCCATGAGGATGGCGTCCGCTCCGACTTCAAGGGCCCGTAAGGTCGCGGTCGAATCGGTGGTG
>MVZL01000058.1 GCA_002068375.1 Tenericutes bacterium ADurb.BinA155 | reverse complement strand
CACGACGCAGTCATAATGCGAAAAGACATCGGCCTGTAAGGTCTTTAGAATCTTATGGTTCCCTTCGGTCATGAGGTAATGCTCAATCCCCCGACCGGAAAGCGAATGGCCCTTCCCGTCTTCTAAGCTCTCTTTATAGATTTGGTTAATAACGTCGCAGCGGAAGCCATAGACCCCTTTATCGAGCCAGAACCGCAAAATCGATTCCACTTCTTCTAAGACCTTCGGATTATGCCAGTTGAGATCCGGCTGCTTCTTTCCATAAAGGTGGAGATACCATAAGCCCACTTCGGGCACGAATTCCCAGGCCGGTCCCGGGAACATCGAGGTCCAGTTATTGGGCGGGAGGGTATTGTTCTTTTTCCCTTCCCGCCAATAGTAATAATCGCGGTACGGGGAGCCCTTCTTTTGGC
This sequence comes from Tenericutes bacterium ADurb.BinA155, assembly GCA_002068375.1. The sequence goes on along the minus strand of MVZL01000058.1, from coordinate 7,026 downwards.
TTTCCTTGAACCAGCGGTGTTCGTCGGAGGTGTGGTTGACCACGAGGTCCATTACGATCCGTAGGCCGCGCTTTTTGGCTTCCGCGATCAGGCGATCAAAATCTTCCATCGTCCCGTATTCCGGGTTGATGGCTTTGTAGTCCGAAACGTCATAGCCCATGTCGTCATTCGGGGAGCAATAGATCGGGGAAAGCCAAAGGATACCGACCCCAAGCTCTTTCAGGTAATCGAGCTTTGAGATGATCCCGGGGATATCGCCAATCCCATCGCCATTGGAATCGCAAAAAGACCGGGGATAGATTTGATAGACGGCATGATTCTGCCAGGGTTTTAATTCGGACATGGCTCTAGTATAAGTCAAAAGGCCATCTAAACGAATGGCAAAGACTGGCCAAGGGTGGCTCGCCTTTAGGAATTGTTTATCATAGTTCGTCTTTAGTTAAGAGCTCTTCAAGCGTCAAAAACGTAACACCATGCGCAGCAAGATTACTCGGATCTTGAGTAATAAAATAACATTTGCTGGATCGGGCATAATCGACCAGTTTATCCGTCTCTTGATGAAATCTTTTATCGCTCGAAAATTTCAAAGAAACCTGAATTGAAAGATGCTGTTTCCCTTTATCCGCTATAAAATCGATTTCTTTTTCAGCTTGTAGGGTTTCACCCTTAGAGCTGACCACGGGTTCTTCATAATGCTCAACCAAGACTCGATAACCTCGCGAGATTAAATCCAAATAAACGGCATTTTCAAGTTGCTTTGTCGGATTCGGATGGAAGGAAGTCGCGGCATTAAGCAAGCCAAGGTCCACAGCATAATGCTTATGCGACCCTCTTAGCAGAGCCTTTCCTTCGAGCCCTTTTTGTTTGATCGCCTCAAGCAAATAGGTTTTCTTAATTTCTTCAATCGCTACAGAAACGTTAGCAACTCTTTTCTCTCTTTCTTGTGGGGTAAGCCGGCCCCAAGTTGACCCGACGGTCAAGCCTTCCGCTATCGTTTCAGGCTTGGTGAAATTTGAAACATTATTAAGCAAGTAACCAAGCATTTGCCTAATCTGATTTTCGTCAAAACCGAGCCCCTTGACTTTGTCAAAAACATCATTGATGAATACGTCCTCAAGTAAAGAAGTTAGGCAAACCTTTTTTGCATCATCATCTGGGCAAAGAAGCACTTTTGGAATGCCACCGAACTGTTCAAAGTCAAAAGCGCTAATTGCCATCGTTTTGCTCACTTCGCGGTAACTGAGAGGTCGAATAAGAAGATGGGAGCATTCAGAGCCAAATTTTTCCAAGATCTCTGTGGAAGTCAACTCGGAAGTACTACCAGTAACATAAAAATCGATATGGGGATAACTTACAGCCAGGGTTTTCATGACATCAGCAAAACCATCACCAGCTAATTGAACTTCGTCAACGAAGACAAAGGAAATCATGGAATTTTGGGCAATTCGATCGATGATAGATTGCTTTAGTTCCTGAGATGTCCGGATTGAATCATCCGGGATTTTGCTTAAATCAATCGATAAGATATTTTTAGGATTAAAACCCTTTTTTGAAATGAGATAGTGGTTAAATAGCGTTCCTAAAAGATAGGTCTTTCCAACGCGGCGAAGGCCCGCAATAACCTTAACCGATGGTTCCATTCCCGGCTGATTTCGATTTTTAAAAAGCCATTCGACTTCCTTTTCTCGAGCAAATTCCATATACCCCCCTTTAAACCATTTTTTTGACGATACTAAGCCCATCCTTAAGGAAAGTGGACAGACTTACCAAAAGGAACCCCTCGCTCGTCATTTGCATTGGGACTTCAGGCAACACAACGATAATTTTTGGAAATCCGTTTCGAAGCACTTCCATCGCTTTCCGTCCTCGTGTCCCATCATCGAAAGCGAATGTAACGAACCAAGTTCGACTATTTTTCGAAACCAAGAAGCCGGTTTCAATTTGCCGATAAACTCGGTCACCATTTTCTCGAGGCTGCCGGTTAACTACGGATACGCTGACAGCACATCCATCAGCAATCAAGCGGTTATAGATGGCAACTGTAGCGGAATTCAGTATGTGAAGCTGAGGCGGAAGCCCAACAGGGTTAAAGCAAGAATCTAAGGGCATATAGGTAGGAGAATTGTGCAAGGCAATAAAATAATCAGCATTGACTCTCGTCAATTCGGAAATGGCAAAGCAAGCCGACAGGGCACTTGTGTATTTGAGAATGGTATTGTAGCTATGGTCGTTTTTGCTCCGCGGGCGTTCTATTACGAACTCGTTCTTCGGGAACCCGCCAAAGCGACAATAGGAATCGAAAAGTTCAGCCAATAAAGCATAGTCGCTTAGATGAAACCGTTCCGAAACAAAATGGAGTATTCTTCTTCGGACTTCTAAAATCGCGGCCGCACGATTGTCGGAAAGCAAGACGGAGGGGATGCCGCCATCGCGCAAATAATCACCAACCATTTTGGCTTGGCTGTCGTTCCGATTAAGCAAACTAAGATAATCATTATAACTCAGCGGCGCAAAATTCAGAAAGATGCAGCGATCAGCAAAATGAGTTCTTTCCTGACTTTCAGTTACTCGAATGTTAACATCGGAGGTTCCTACGCAAGAAATGTTGGGCAAAGAATTCAGAGAGTTGATTAAAGCCGAAAAATGATCGACCCGATCGATGTTATCGACGATCAACAGCGTACGTTTGCCTGAAGAATCGGCTCTTATAGCTTGGTCATAAATATCTTGAGCTTTTATTGGCTCGGTACCGATAGATAGTAAGTTGAGAGCCCATAAGGGATTGTCTTGGACAAAAGAACGGGCCCATTCGTTCACAAAAAACGTCTTGCCAAGTCCAACGCAGCCTTGGACAATTTGGACCTGATGGCTTTCAAGGCCTTTAGTTAATATTTCCTTTAATGATGCTCTTTGGTTCACGTCATCATGTTAATGACATTTTAATAGATTATCAAGTTTTATGTCATTTTATTTAAGTTTAATAGACTTTATCGAGTTTTATCGAAATTTAACGCCTTTGCCAAGACTGGATACATTTTTAAGGCTGAAATCGTCCATCAATCAAGGATAAAGAGATACACCATCCTCGTAAATTTTCAAAGTTACAACGGTCAAAGCACATTCTTGTAAAGAATACCCCGCATCTGGATTCAATCCAAAATGCGGGGTAAATGTTGATATGAGATTCTCAAGATTAGTAGGTCTTATTCGGCTTTTCGGCTTCGCTCTTTAAGGCTTCTTGGACCGGGACGTCGTTCGATGAAAGAGCGAGGGACAAATAGGCATCCATCATCTCAGGATCGACTTTCGCCGTCTTTCCGCCGAAAACATCATCGTCCATAACGTCCCTCCTTATCTTATGTTGGCCCGTAGGCTACATAAACAATAAGGATTTCCTAAACTCTTGCAAGAGGATGCGTTAGGACACTGTCAAAGAAAAGCAAAAAGAGAAAGCGAACGACCTTTTAAAAATAACCAAAGGTTAAAACCGGCTTAACTCAACAAGACGATAACCCATCCCATAACGGGAATCGATCCGGATGCCTTTGATCGTGAAAAGCTTCTTCCGGATATTGCTGATATGAACATCAACGGTCCGGGTCGGCGTGTCTTTATCTTCACCCCAAAGGACCTTGACCAACTCTTCCCGGGGGACTGTTGTGCCCTTCCGCTGATAGAGATAGTCCAAAATCTGCCACTCGCTATGAGTGAAGAATGCCTTCCGGCGGCCCGAAATGATCTCGCGTTCCTGTGCTAAGACGGTGACGGTCGATCCATTGGCACGTTTAACTTCCATAAGGGAAAACCCTCCTACAAACGGCAGGCCCCTATTACTGCGCAATCATTATTAAGGAAATTAATAGAGATTCAAGGGTTTTATGTCAATTTTTACGTTTTTATGCAAAAAAGCACGAAATCGTTTTTCCGTATCAGAGGTTGATCCTGTTACTTTAGGGTGAAAATCACGATCATGCAGGCGATGATGAGGCTCACGAGAACCCCAAAAAAGATGACCCATCCCCACGGGAATTTCGGGTGGAGTTCCTTTCGGTCTTCTTCGCTTAATTGCGATTCATCGATCTTCAGCTCGGATTTCTTACGCGGTTTTACTTCTTTCATGGTGGCAGGGTCCCCCTCTTCTGGAATGACTGGATAGGCATAAGTGTGGATGAAATGCTTCGAAAAGATCAGTAGCCAAGATACCGAGAAGCTCGCTAACGGGATATCGACGAAGCTGAAGAGAATGGAGAGAAGGACCAAGACCCCATAGGAGACTCCAAAAGCCTCTTCTAAGGATTGGCCAAGATAGAGCCAGGCGTTGCAATAGAAGGCGAAGGGTTTTAAGAGAATCATGAGGAACACTTCAACGATGATCACGATGAAGGCGACTTCGACTGGAGAGGGGATGGAAGAATAATCCAAGATCCGTTTTTGAAAGTAACGGTTCGAGGCGTAGAGTCCGATTCCGGTTCCGATGCATAAGAGGAGCGAGACCCCAAAGAAGACCCACTTGGCAATGAGGACATCCATGCTCCACTTGGTGAAGGTGGAATCAAAGAGATTGGTCCCAAATAGAAAGCCAATGAAGACGGCCCAGATCGCCCCAAGCATCGCATAAAGGATCCAAGGATAGCTGGCAAAGTGGCGGAACTTCCGGGTGAGAAGCGATAAGGCCCAAGGAAGAATGCCAAGGAGAGCGTAGACAATCGTGATGAAGAAATTGAGGGGTCCCGTTTGGGTTCCGAGGATCAGCCAACCCAAAACATCCGCCCCGGCGCCCACCACCGCGCCCCATAAGGGTCCTAAGGCGAGCGAAGAAAAAATCACGATCGCGGGTCCAAAGCTTATCCGGTTGAACCCGAACAAGGCGGTCGGCTGGAGGTAACCCGGTAACCGCGTTCCTAAAATATCGACCACGATCAGCATCGCGGCCAAGGTCATTTTCTGAACGGGGCTGAGTTTGGCCTTCATAACTTCAGTTCATCCACCACGTAACTCCGGGCGATCGCGGCAAAGGCAAGGCCCCCGCAGATCAAAATGATGTCATCTGGATACTTCGCCAAATCTTCGGAGATCGCTTTCTTGTAGTCAGGGTTAAACGGATAGTCGGCCTCGTAGAGGAAATAGTCCATCTCATCGCGAGCCCGCGGATGGTTAAAGGTCGTTAAGGTGATGTCCGCGGCTTCTTTTCCAAGCATCGGTAATTCAAGCGCGATGTTCTTATCTTTGAAAGAAGCGAAGACCACGTGGACGGGTTTTCCGTTTCCGCTGATGGTGGAAAAGCAACGCATTAACGCTTCCACCGCTTCGGGGTTATGGGCCCCATCGATCCAAATATTGTGATGCTTCTCTAACCGCAAAATCGGCGAAGCGACCAAGAGTCCTTTTCGGACCGCTTCTTCCTTCACGGGATAACTCTCTTGGAGAAGTTTTATGGCTTCGAGGGCGATCGCGGCGTTTCGAAGTTGATAGTTCGCAAAGCTATTGATCACGAGATCGCGATAGGGTCGATAGTCAAAATGGAATTGGCTCCCGACGAGGTGCTCGCCATGATAATCATCGACGACGTCGTAAAGGGATTTATGGCGTCTTGCGAGTTCTCGTAAGGTCGTATCGGCAGTCTCTTCGAGTTTGCCTACAAGAACCGGGGTCGCTTCTTTGATGATGCCGCCCTTGCTCTCCGCGATCTCGGAAACGGTCCGACCGAGTTGGGCCGTGTGCTCCAGCGAAACCGAGGTGATCACCGAAAGGAGCGTTGGCAAATTTTCAAGGTTCGTCGCATCGAGAAGTCCGCCCATTCCGACCTCAATCACCGCTAAATCGGGCTTCTTTTCGTTAAAGTAGGTATAGGCGATATAGACCTGGATCTCAAAAGAAGAGAGATCGTATTTCTCAAAGTCCTTTTGGTGAGCAGAAAAGAGCCGAAGCAGATCAGCATCGCTGATCTCGACCCCATCGATCTTGATCATCTCATTGGGATGGTAAAAGAACGGGGAATTGAAGGTGGCGACATGGTAACCCGCGGCCTCATAGATCGAAGCGATATAGAGGCAGGTCGTGCCTTTGCCATTGGTCCCAGTCACGTGGATGGTCGGAACAGTGGGGTTCAAACCGATCGCTGCAACAAAGTTATCCCAATGCTCCCGCTCATAACGCGAATAGTTATGATCGAGGAAATACTGCTCAAGCCCGTTTTTGTCCATACGCTTATTCTCCTGAAGCTTTGATGCCATCGCGCTTCGCTTGTCCGATCTTTTTCTTGAGGTCCGCTTCTTTTAAGGCAGCCCGCTTATCATGAGCTTGTTTCCCTTGGGCCAAAGCGATCTCGACTTTGGCGTAGCCATGGCTAAGGAAGACCTTGGTCGGAACGCAGGTCATCGATTTGCCCACAAGCCGAGAAGAAAGCCGCCGGATCTCATTCTTATTGAGCAAAAGCTTCCGGTCTCTTAAGTGATCGACGTTATAGATCGTCCCTTCTTTATAGGGGGCGATATGCATGTTGCAAAGATAGACTTCGTTATTTCGGATAAGAACATAGGCATCCGCTAAGGAAGCGTTATGGGCTCTTAAGGATTTGATCTCGGTCCCAGTTAAAACCAACCCGGCGGTCAAAAAGTCCGAAAGAAAATACTCGAAGTGAGCTCTTCGGTTTTCAAGAAGTAACGAGTTATCTTTCTTACGAGTCATCTTGGTTTGCCTTAAGGCAAAGAAATTATAGCCTCTAGCAAGGGTGAAACAAATAAGGGGTTTTGGCCTTAACCTTGGGGAGTCTTCGAAAAAAAGCCCCCGAGAGGTCGGGGGCATCATTGGTGAAGGACGTTTAGGCGGCTTTGAAGGTGATCCGGGCTTTCGACGCGGACACGGTGTCGAAGGAAATCGTGTAGCCTAAGCTCTTGCCATTATCGAGTTTGGATCCATTCGGGAAGTATTTAGAATAGGTTGACATATCGAAGGTATCACCAGTCTCGAATAAGGAGCCTTCGTCGGAAAGTTTGCCGTTCTTGAAGGTATTGACGTTATCGGCGG
>MVZL01000057.1 GCA_002068375.1 Tenericutes bacterium ADurb.BinA155 | reverse complement strand
CATCTTCGCATTTCGAGCATAGCCCGCCGTGAGCAAAGCGGACAAGTCGTCGACGCCTTTGAAAAGGAGCTCATAGACGAACCACATCGCAAAGGAGAGACCGCAGTATGTCAAATAATAAAGTAACAAATAGAGCCAGTGGATTGTATACGTGTAACCATCCTTAGTGATGACGGTCGTCGTATTGAAGAGGTTCTTGGCCCATTGCCCGAGCTTATCGGCAATGAAGGTGGAGTTGATGAAGAAGAAGTCGATGGTCTTGCCTTTCGGAAGGTGCGGGGTGAAATAAGTATCGATAGACGCGACCAGGATGAAATAAAGAGCGAAGCCGATCATGGAATAGGCGAAATACTTCATCTTCGGCCGTTCATAAATCCCTAAGCAAATAACGAGAACCGGGAAAAAGAAGGCGTAATAGTGGTTGATATAGAAGTGAACGACGCTCGGATCAAAGCAGAATTGAGAGGCGCTATAGTTTGGCATCAACAAAGCGAGCAAAGCCCCAATCACGTTGATGAACATCGTGAAATAAAACAGGCCATAAGATTGGAAGACCAGAGTCAATGGCATCGTGTACATCGCGGTGTTGCAAATATGGAAGGGCCAGCCGGTGATCGAAGTCCAAATCCCATAACGTTCGATTGAGATATACCCAAACATCGCCCCATAGGAAATAAAGGTCAATAAAGCCCGGCGATGTTCTTTATCGAAGCGATGAAGCAGGATGAAATAGATAACGGGGAGAGCAAAGCAAATATAGAGAAAGATGCGATGGGTGACATTGAAATCGAGGGCAAGCGGAAGATATTTGGTGCTAGCCCCAAAGAGATTTTGAATCGTATAGGCTTGAAGATCGCAAATGATGAAGAGGAAGAGGCCAACGTAGATCGCGTAACGTTCTTCCGGGTTCGTTTTGAAACTATGGTTAAGCCGCCAATCGTCAAGGCAATAGGCAAGCATCAATCCGATTTCGACCCCCATGAGGAGGGCGCGATATTGGAAGCCGAGGTTCGCCACATCCCCCACCACCCCCATCGCGAGATAGGGGAAGAAGGTGGCCATCGTAAGGACGGCGGGCGTCACCACGAATTTGCGGATATCGATCAGCATCTTGGTCGGATGGAACTCGCAAACGCCGATCATGATGACGGCTCCGATCCATAAAGCCCCAAAAATCGCGGAGATCGCGACTTCGAAAGGACTCATGTAAGCGCAGCCGAGCCGGGAGATGTCCATGAGGGCATCGCCTTCGTTATCCAAAGGACCATCGAAATAGAAGCGGGCGAAGAAGACGAGAACTAAGAGCAAATAGAGAAGGCGGCGCCAAAGCAGTACCCGCTTCTCCGGAATCGCCCAATAGAGATAAAGCGCGGTCAGTTTTTTGCTCTTAAACGCCTTCGGGGGATAGGCCTTTTTCACGAAACGAGGTAAGTAGATCAGAAGCAAATAGGCTAAAGCGAAGACGACAAAAGCGGTCCAAACATAGGGCGCAAAGGTCCCTAAGGAAGGATAAAAAGAGTAAAAGGCGGCGAGTGTGAACGCGCCGCCTAGGGGAACGAGCCCCCATAACGATTTGAAGTGGAAAGAGGAATCCGACATGGGTTAATTAGGCCGCGTGTTTAATCCCCAATAAGAGCGTGAAGGAATTGCTGCCAACGTAGCTAGCATACGGATTAGAAGTGTTGGAGAAGTCTGTACCCTGATGGCTGCCAAGCATACTAAGGGTCATTTGATTCATCGTCTGGAAGGAAGCATCAAGATCGGTCGAAGCCGAAGCGCCCATCATGCTCATGACGGTCGAATCGAGACTCACGAGCTGACTGCTCGAATTGACGTTGGCGTAGTGATACTTGCTTGAATCGTTGCAGTTTCCGAAGAGCATCGCTTGACCCGAGGTGGCATACATCGTATCAAGAACGCTTAACGAACCGAACGGAGTGCTATAGAGGCCTGAAGGATCACTGCTGGCCAGTTTGGTCAGGGTGTCGATACGACCGCCATCGTAATTGACGACCGGGATCGAATTGATATTCATTTGAGCAAGGCAAGCACCATTGGCTGCGCTAATGCCCGAGCCATTCAGCATGGTAAGAGCGACCAAGTTGATCTTGCCCTGAGCGTAAGTGCTCGGATCGACGGACATATTGTCGAGGAAACTCGATTTGCCCGAAGTTGCCGGCATCAGCAAGAGGTTAACTTGTTTTAATGCCGTGACCGCGCTTTCGGCGCTGTACTGTTTGAACCAGCCACCTTGACCAGCCACCCAGTTCTCTAAGTAAGAAGTGGAATCGACATCGATGGTCGCCGTCACGGTCTTTGCACTAATGTCGCTGGTAATGCCCAGTTTGGTGTAATCGAATTCGCGGCTCGACTGGTTGAAGATAAGCGGGCCACCAGCATTCATGATTTCACTGTTGGTGATTTCAACCTTGTTGCTGTTCCAGTTGAAAATGCTGGCGTTGAAGGTGTTGTTGAGACGGGAAGAAACGATATTGCCAACCGGTTGAATCGCTTTTGCGGGATAGGGGTTCGCATAAACGACCGTGTTGTAGTAGTTGGTTAAGACGCAGTTCTCAATCGTGGAATCAACCCACGGCTTGAAGAAGAGAACGCCCGTTTTAAGGCCATCGGAATCGGTCGAAATGCCTTCGTTGCCGATGCCTTGGAGGTCTTGAATCTTGACGCTGGCTTTGTTAACGAGCGGAACATCGTCGCCGACCCATTCCGAAGTTGAGCCGAAAATCGTCGCGTGGCCTTCGACCATGTTTCCGGTGATGCCACCCGCCGCGTCAAGTCCCTCTCGAATAATGAAGGGGAAGTCGGTTCCGAGCGAGAGCTTGTGGTAATTTCCATAGACGGCGAAGTTCAATTCATCCGCCGTATCGGTAGTCAGGAAAGTGTGTTTCACCAAATAGGAGAAGTCTTTGAGTGAGCCATCAAGAGCAGCCAAGCAACCATCGCGGGTGCTATCCCAAATGTAGTCGGACGGAATATCGGCCTTGTTCAGGACAATATCCTTCTGGAAAATGCCAACATGGTAATTCTTATCAAACGGAATCCCTTGGTCCTTTTTCCATTGGCGGATAATCTCATCATTGCCTTTCGGGCCTTCGCCGCCGGACTTATCGCCGTCGACGTCATCGTTATTAAGGACAAAGAGGTCTTTGGCTTGGTTGATGTTGTAGCCATCCACCACTTTGATGTCGTAAACGATGTTCGGTAAGGTGCTGATCACTCCGTTAGCATAGGATAACGTGAGCTTAAAGCTGCCGGTCTTGCCTTCAATGAACTTAACTTGGCCTTTCGACTTCAAAGCTGCGATATCGGCTTCGAGCATGTAGTCGCTGAGGGTTAAAGCCGTTCCGGTGGAATCGGCCAGGCTCACGCTAACCTTCGTGGGATCGAGCGTGTCGATGTAAGCAACGCTTTCATCATCGGGCGTGACGGTCGGGAATAACGAAGTCGCATTTTGAGTGCCAACGAAGAACGAAGTTTTCTCTTCGAACGGATACTTTTCACCGGTCTGAATGTTTTTAACAGCCGAGACGGCTTTGAGGGAGGTCTGGAAATCAGTATAAGATTTGCACCAAGTCCAAGAGCCGGGGACGGCATAGATGACTTTATAAGGAACGCTGACTTGGAAAGTACCAGCCGTGCCTTTATAAGTTAAGAGGTAAGAAGCGGAATCGGTGAGAGCAGCCGTCAAGATGGTGTTGTGGCTAAAAGCCGCCGGTTCATCCGCGTAGGCAATTTCACCGAGTTTGGTTCCGCCGGCATTGAGGGTCTCGATCACGAGATTTTCAAAGATGATGGAATCGATAACGGAATAATTCTGTTGGAAGGAAGAAGCCAGCGTTCCGGTCTTAACCCGGATCGCAGCAACCTTTTTATCATCGGTTGAAGCCGAAGCCGTATTCGAGCCGGAGCCCGATTGAGAAGACGCGGTGTTGGAGGAGGTTTGATTCGACGATGAATTCACAACCGTCCCACAAGACGCTAACGCCATGAACAGGATGCTAGCCGCAGCCAGCGACGACAATGCGAAACTTTTTTTATTCATTTTTATCCTTTGATAATTGTTTAATGAGTGAATCGAGAAACCAATTTGGTCTCCACTAAAGCTTTTTTGTTAAACCTCGATAAGCAATCCTCCTTGTTCCGCGTGAGAAATTACGCGAATTGAAAAGCGTGTTCAACAACGTCGCCCTCATGGTAATCAGTTCAAAGCCCAGTGTCAAATCAACTAAAAGTTGAGCGAAAATTTAAAGACCGCAAAAGTCCAGTTTCTTAAAAATCGGCAAAATAGTTTTTGCACGGAAAGAAAATGAGAAAAAACAATAAAAGCCCGATCGATTGTCTTATTTCAATTTTTGATTCTTTACTTTTAAAAAATCGGTTTTTGCGGGTTTAACGTTACGGATTCGTTAGCGATTTTTTAGCCCTTCCGGGGTTAGAGAAAATGGCAGACTTTACTGATTGTAAAGGTTTTTGACAAGGGTGAGTATTTGAGGAAAAGAAAATGTCACGTTCAAACAGAAAGTTATTTTTTCGTCAGCTTCTCGATCGCCCGAAATGTTTCATTGGAGATCACGTGTTCGATCTGGCAGCAGTCATTTTCGGCATTGGTTTCCGAAACTCCGATTTCAAGAAGATAAGCCTTAAGAACTTTGTGACGGTGATAGACCTCAGTCGCGAGTTTTCGCCCCGAGGGAGTTAAGGTCATGTCCCCGTAATCTTGGCGGGTGATATAGCCCTTCGAAATCAGCTCATGCCCCATCTGGTGGACCGCTGGTTTGGAGACTTGCAAAATCTCCGCCACTTTCGTGGTCTCAAGCGGCTCCTTCTTTTCTTCGAGCATCAAAAGAGCTTCAAGGAAGTCTTCGACGGATCTGCTCTGTCTCATGCCAATATTTTAAAGCGCTGATGGTCGATTTCAAAGAAAATACAGTGAGTTCCCTTGCGCCCTAACGCGAACGGGATTAATATACTCCCGGTAAAAGTTAACTTTAATTAACTTTGGAGGTCATGCAAATGTCAGAACCTGATAACTACGGACCCCGAAAGAATCTAAGGCCCGGAGAAATGGGCCACCTCTCTGATTTGAAGCGGGGCCAAAAAGGCGTCGTTGTCGATTTCCATAATGATAATGCCGCGCTACGCCGGCATCTTTTGGACATGGGGATCACCAAGGGCGTCGTTATTGAAGTGAAGAAAATCGCTCCTCTCGGCGATCCGGTCGATGTGAAACTTCGCGGCTATGAACTTTGTATCCGACGGATCGATATGCGTGGGATTGACATAAAGGTTGTTGAATAACCATGATCGTCGGACTCGTAGGAAACCAGAACGCCGGAAAGACCACGCTTTTTAATTTGTTGACCGGCTCTAACCAGAAAGTCGGGAACTGGCCCGGCGTCACAATCGAAAGAAAAGAAGGCCTGATCAAAGGCTCAAACGATATCACCCTTGTCGACACCCCGGGGGTCTATTCGTTGTCTCCTTATACCGATGAAGAAAAGGTCACCCGAAAATTCTGCTTAACCGCGAAGCCCGACCTCATCATCAATATCATCGACGCGACTTCCTTGGAGCGGTCCCTTTATCTCACCACTCAGCTTCTTGAACTCAATACCGATGTGATCGTCGCTTGCAACATGTCGGATATTCTTGAAGAAAATGGAATTACCCTCGATGCCAAGAAACTCGAAGCGATGCTTGGCACCACCGTCATCGTCATTTCCGCGAAAAAAGGAACCGGCATCAATGAACTCATCGATGCCGTGAGACAGAAAACTTACCTGAAGAACCCCCACACCTCGATTTTTGAGGCACCCGTCCAAAAAGAAATTGATCACCTTGAAGGCGATTTGAACCACGAACTTGAAGAGTCACGGAACCCGAAATTCGCTGCGGTAAAGCTTTTCGAGCGCGATCCCTATTTCCAAGCTCTCACCAATACGTCGACCGAACAGGAAATCAAAACGATTGAGCAGCAATACGGCATGGATGCCGAGCAAATCATCGCGGACCAACGCTATGACTATGTCACCCACATTCGGGAAGCCTGCGAAACCGACAAGGACATGGGCGAATCAATCACCGACAAACTCGACAAAATCTTTTTGAACAAATGGGCCGCGCTTCCGATCTTCGTCGTGATCATGACCCTGGTCTATTTCCTCTCGGTCGGACTCGTCGGCAGTCTCACCACCGATTTCATGGATGCTCTATTCAATGGGTCCACTTCCATCACCGTGTTCTACCACGAAGTCCCCTTTGCCATTAAAGGGCTCGGACCTCTACTCGGCGATTGGATCATTTCTCTTGGCGGCAGTGCTTGGGCCGCTGACTTAGTTCAAAATGGGATCATCGCGGGCGTTGGGGCAGTTTGCAACTTCATTCCTCAGTTAATCATTCTCTTTTTGTGCCTCTCGATTTTGGAAACCACGGGGTACATGTCGCGGATTTCGTTCTTTTTGGACCGGATTTTCAAAAAGTTCGGCCTCTCGGGAAAATCTTTGATTCCTTTCATTGTGGGCAGCGGGTGCTCTGTCCCAGCAATCATGTCCGCTCGCACCGTCGAAGATCCCAAGGAACGCAAAATGACCATCATGCTGACCCCCTTTATTCCTTGCTCGGCCAAGCTCCCGATCATTGCTCTTCTTTCTTCGGTCGTCTTCCCCTCCTATGGGTGGGTCGCTTCCTTAAGCCTTTATCTTCTCGCGGTTGCGCTCATTTTGATCAACGCTTTGATTCTCCGCCCCTTCCTGAAGTCCAATACTTCGAGTTTTATTAGCGAGCTCCCCGCCTATAAAGCCCCAAGTCCGAAATATGTTTTCCGCGATGTCTATGATAAAACGATCGCTTTCATCAAACGGGCCGGAACGATCATCCTTCTTTGTTCCGTCGTCGTTTGGACTCTTTCCCGCTTTACCTGGTCATGGCAATACGTCTATAACCTCAATAATGATGCCTTATCCGACGGGGCTCTTCAGTCCTGGCAAATCGGTCAATCCATGCTCGGCGGCATCGGCCGAGTGATCGCCTACGTTTTCATCCCGACCCTCGGGGGCAACTACTCTTGGGGCGCCGCCGTCAGCGCAATCCAAGGTTTGATCGCGAAGGAACAGGTCGTATCTTCGCTTTCCGTCATTGCGGGCGGAGGCAAGATCTTGGCGAGCGAGAGCTTCTCCTTCTTTACGAGCAATCCCTGGGCGGCCTATGGCTTCATGGTTTTCAACCTCTTCAGCGCCCCTTGCTTTGGCGCCATCTCCGCGATGCGGAAAGAACTCGGGTCCAACAAGGCGACTTTTCAAACGATCCTTTTTGAGACGGCGGTCGCTCTTCTTCTTTCGAGCATAATCGGAACAATCGGATGGGCCAGTAACGGCTGGGTGGTACACGGATTATGAACTGGGTGGATTTCATTGTCGTCGCAATCGTGGTGATCCTCATTGGGCTCATTGTTTATTTCTCTTTTATTCGTC
>MVZL01000056.1 GCA_002068375.1 Tenericutes bacterium ADurb.BinA155 | reverse complement strand
GAAACTTGTTCAGCCATGGTTGTTCTCCTTATTTCTTAAGATCGAGGACGACCGGGTTTTGAGCGGCCTGCTCGTGCTTATCGTCTTTGTAGACGTGAAGCTTGCTGGCGATCTGGGTGCCTAACGGTCCTTTCGGAAGCATGCCCCAAACGCAGCGCTCGATCAGCTCAGTCGGGAATTCTTCCTTCATGACGCCGGCGGAACGGGTGCGGAGGCCACCGTTATACTCGGAAACGTTGTAGTAGTTCTTCTTGTGCTCAGGATCCGGTCCAGTGAGTTTGACTTTGGAGGCGTTGATCACGACGACATAGTCCCCACAATCGACGTTGGGGGTATAGGTCGGCTTGTTCTTGCCCATGAGGATGACCGCGATTTTGCTCGATAAGCGGCCAAGCGGGATATCGGTGGCGTCAACGAGATACCAAGTTCTCTTGATGTCTGCAGGTTTCGCCAATGTAGTCTGACGTTGCATAATGGATTCTCCTTATGTCGGCTTTTGCGACATTCTTTTGAATTAACGAACTTTA
The DNA here is from genome assembly GCA_002068375.1 of Tenericutes bacterium ADurb.BinA155. The sequence goes on along the minus strand of MVZL01000056.1, from coordinate 7,051 downwards.
CCGGGGTTTGCTCATTCTTAAGTAGTGCCAGCGGTAATTATGCTTATCGCTAGCCCGCTTGTCAAAGGTTTTTAGTTCCCTTTAGGGAACAAAAGGGACCCGACTAGGGGTCCCTTAGGTTTCAAGAAGGTTCGGATTAAGCGTTTTCGACGTTATGGTAAACGGCTTGAACGTCTTCGGATTCGTCGAGCTCCGCCATCATGTCTTTGAACTTTTGGAGATCATCGTCTCCCAGAGTGACATAGTCGTTTGCAACCAAGGTGGTCTCGGCCGAATCGAATTCGGTGACGCCCATACCTTTGAGGACATCTTTGGCCTTTTCGAGGTTGTCGGGGGCGACATAGACTTCGATCTCGCCATCTTCGAGGGTGACGCTCTTCACGTCGACATCGCCTAAGATGAGGTTATCTTCGACATCCTGACGGTTATCGCCTTTGAAATCGATCACGCCAAGATAGTTGAAATTGTAGGCCACGGAGCCCATTTTGCCCCCTTTGCGGGTGACGATGGTCCGAACGGAAACAAGGGCGCGGTTCACGTTATCGGTTAAAGTGTCAACGATAATGAAGGATCCCCCAGGTCCGAAGAACTCATAACGGCCCTGAATGTAAGAAACGGCATCGCCGCCTTTGGCTTTTTCGATCGCCCGTTCAATCACGTCTTTCGGGGTGGTCTTCCGATACTTATCGATCGCCGCCCGGAGCGCAAGGTTGCTGTCGGGATCGGGGATTCCGGATTTCGCGGCCGCGTAAATTTCCTTACTGGCCCGCATGTAGATCGCGGATTTGGCTTTGGCCGTGGCCGCCATGGCCGCAGCTCTGACTTCAAAATGTCTTCCCATATACAATTAATCTCCTAAACGCGTGTAAATCATACCACTCGACCTCTAAGGGAGAAACAACGAGTTTTACGAAATGGAGGGAAAAGTAACCCGGGTGATGTAATTCAAATGGTGGTTTTTAATGAAAGCAAAGACCCATTCGTAGGGTGAATTTAAAAGCTCAGAAGGGTCATGGTCATCGACCCCAAGGATGACTGGGCAATTGAAGCGGGCCACCACATCCCAAAATTGGGGACAAGGATAGGCCACCCGGATTTCTTCGCCCGGGGCGTTCTTTCTGCCCCAGCGGGAAGGACCCATGTTCACTTCGAGCGGAAGGTGGGTCTCCAGAGCGACTCGGCAGATCTCCTCCGCCGCGGCGATCGTATGGTCATTCCATTCCGGATAGTAGGACATGAAATGATCGGGGTGGGCGACGTAAGTGAATAGCCCAGAACGCATCCCATCGGTCAAATCTTTCACGTAACGGTCGAGGGCATCGTCTTTATCATCGATCGAAGCGTACCAATGGAACCGATGGTCCTCGATGAAATCATGCTGGCCCAGAATCAAATAATCGATCCGATGCTCCGCTAAAAGATCGTGATAATACTTCCGATAGAGTTCACCATACCATTCGGCTTCAAAGCCTAGGTAGATCGTGATTTTGTCTTTGTATTTTTCGGCGAGTTCCCGCACCGAATTAATGTAGCCATCGAGCAAGATGAAATCGCCCCGCATTTTGGGTTGCGAAGCGTTCGGGAGGATCACGTGGTCGCTGAAGCCATAGATCTTGAAGCCGTTATTGATCGCGGAAAGGACATAGTTTTCGTCGGTGCCGGTCGCATGTCCGCACCGCCACGTATGGGAGTGATAGTTGTAATCAAGACCGTTTGGCATAAAGAACCTCCACGAGATAAAGCCCTTCCGCCGGGGCTTTAAAGGCGACGATATGACGCGGGGCCGCATCAATAAGCCCTGGAATATCCCTAGGATCAATCTTTCCTAAGGCGGCTTTAAAGGCACAGCCCATGATGAGACGGACCATATAGGTCATAAAGCCATTGCCTTTGAAGGTGACTTGGCCAACTTTTGTCGACGGATCGAGCTCAATCGTGATCGCATCGATCGTGCGGATGAAGCCATCGACATCGTCGGGCTTGGTCGTGAAATTCTGAAAATTGTGAGTGCCCTTAAAGCATTCGAGGGCGGCCTTAAAAGCGAGGGGGTCAAAGTTCCGCCGCTCGAGCTGAGCCCGCGTTTCTTTTTGGAGCGGATCCCGTTCGCCATAGGAGAATTTGTAACAATAGATCTTGCCGCAAGAAGAATGACGGGCGTCGAAGGAATCCGGCACCGCTTCAAGGGCCTTCACCACAATATCGGAAGGGAGCAAACGGTTCAGGGCGAAAAGGAAGGCCCCCGTGTCTTTGATTTCTTCATTTTGAAACGAAAACCGTTGAGCGAGAGCGTGGACCCCGGCATCGGTCCGACCCGCCCCTTTGATGAGGGTGGTCTTCCCGCAAAGCGCGGACAGGGCCTTCTCGATCGAGCCTTGGACCGTCCGTAAATGCGGCTGGCGTTCAAAGCCATGGAAGCGAGCGCCGTTATAACTCACGGTGGCTAAGTAGTTCATACGACCTTGAGCCCCCAAAAGACAAAATAGGCATCAAAGTGGGTAATGGTGACGTAGAGGAACAAAGCGAAGATCGCGGCGACGAGGAGCAAGGAAATCCAGTCGAACCACCGCCAATGAAGGAGGCGGTAACGGGTCCGCTTGGCTTTAGGATCATAGCCGCGGCACTCCATCGCATTGGCTAACTCTTCGCTCCGCATGAAGGCCGAGACGAAAAGCGGAATGATGAGGGAGGTCAGAGCGGTGATTCTTTTCCAGATCCGGCCATGGGTGAAATCAACGCCCCGGCTCTCTTGGGCTTTCATCACCCGGTTGGTGTCATCGAGCAAAGTCGGGATAAAGCGAAGGGCGATCGAGATCGTCATCGCGACCTCGTGGGCGGGGAAATGAAGCCATTTGAGCGGGGTGAGATACCATTCGAACGCATAAGTGAGGTCGAGCGGTTTGGTCGAAGCGGTCAAGATCATCGTGAGCTCGACCATCATGAGGAGCCGGAGCACGATCTTGCCGGCTTCAGCGAAGGAATCCCAATAGACAATCCAGCCATTCCAGTTCCAAGCTTGGCCAAGGGTGGGGTTCGCGTGGGGCATCAGGATATAGATGATGAGGAGGAAAAGAATCATCATCCACATGCTCCGAAGCGACCCCAAAATATCGCGGATCGAACTATGGGTGCACCAAAGGAGAATCAAGGTGAGGATAAAGAGAATCCCGCTCATGGTGAACGTCATCGCCCAGCCGGAAATCGGCAAGAAGACGCAGACCATGAGAAGAATCGATCCCAAGATCTTGTCACGGGGATCGAGCCGGTGGACAAAGGAGTTATACGGGACGTAACGCCCGATCGAAAAGGAGTTCATCGTTTCGCTCCTTTTAGGGCAACGAGTTGATCGGCGAGCGAAGGAATGTCCTTGATCTTGGTGAGATCAAAGGCCGCCCCTATCATTTCGAGGTCCTTCACCATTTGGTAGAGCAAAGGGGTCTCGAGCGAATACTTTTCGATATCTTGGCTAAATAAGCTCACGGGGTCGGTAATCGCCGCGATCTTGCCATCATCGAGGACCACCACTTTGTCGCAATAGGCCAAGACGATATTCATGTCGTGGGTGACAAGAACCACCGTGGTTCCGCTTTGGTGAATCTGGCTAAAAAGCGCCATCATGGCTTTAGCCCCAAGGGGGTCAAGGCCGGCGGTCGGTTCATCGACCACGAGGATATCGGGATGGAACGCCAAAATCCCCGCGATCGCGACTTTCCGTTTCTCGCCGCCCGAGAGTTCAAAGGGCGAACGTTTATCGAAGGATTCATTGAGCCCGACCGAGCGGAGGGCCTCATGGGCGGCCTTCAAAGCGTCTTCGTCGTTCATCCCAAAATTCTTGGGGGCGAAGGCGACATCCTTTTCGACGGTTTCTTCAAAGAGTTGGTACTCCGGGAACTGGAACACTAGACCGACATGCTTTCTAAGATCGCGGACACGCTTCGAGCGTTTCTTCTTTTCAGACGCGTTGATCCAGCCATCGATATCGACCTCACCACTGCTCGGATTAAGCAAAGCATTGATGTGTTGAACTAAGGTCGACTTGCCACAGCCCGTCCGGCCGACCAGCGCGGTGAACGAGCCTTTTTCGATCGCAAAGGAAATCCCATTGAGGGCTTCGGTCTCTAGCGGCGTCTTCCGGTTGTAGATATAGAACACGTCTTTGAAGGTTATCGCCATAAGAAAGCCTCCAAAGCCGAAAGATCGCGGACATCCTTAGGAACGGCGACGCCCCGTTTCGCCAGTTCTTTTTTTAAGGCGAACACGAAGGGGATATCGAGTTGGATCTTGGAGAGTTCTTCATCGTGGGCAAAAACTTCTTCGGGGGTCCCTGAAAGGAAGAGCTTGCCTTCATTTAAGACGATCACCTGATCGCTATGGGCGGCTTCTTCGACGTCATGGGTGATCGACAAAATCGTGAGCTTCGGATTCTTTTGCTTCATCGAAACGATGAGATCGGAGATCTCGTGCTTGCCTTTCGGGTCGAGCATCGCGGTCGCTTCATCGAAGAGGACGACATCGGGATTCATCGCTAAAACGCCGGCGATCGCGACCCGCTGCTTCTGTCCGCCCGAGAGGGATTGAGGTTCTCGCTCCAAGAAGTCGGCCATGCCCGCTTGGCTCGCATAACGCTTCACGATCTCATCCATCTCTTCATGTTTGACCTGGCGATTTTCGAGTCCGAAGGCGATATCGTCCGCGACGGTCGAACCGACAAATTGGTTATCGGGGTTTTGAAAGACGATCCCTAAGCGTGAGCGGATTGAATAAAGGGTCTTGCCCGAGAGGGGGATCCCAAAGATCGTGACGGTGCCTTTGTAGCCGGACAATAACCCCATCAAAACTTTGGCCAAGGTCGATTTGCCCGAGCCATTATGGCCGATCACCGCGACGTAGGAGCCTTCTTCCACGCTAAAAGAAACATCGGTGAGGGCCGGGTGTTCCCCATCGTAGGAATAGCTGAGGTTTTCGGTGGAAATGACTTTCATGCGGTTTATTTCTTTTGGTGAGCGATCGCGATTTCATTGATGACGATGAGAAGAACAAAACTTCCAAGGTAGATCCCAAGGACGATATAAATCCAAGGCGACTTCAAGGTGCCGGAACTCGCTAGAGGCGCTAAGACGGCCGCCCCCAGCAAGGTAAACACCAAGAAGAGGATCAAAAAGCGATAGAGAAACGGCTTATTCTTCAACACGGATGGAAACCTTCCTCCCAACGTACTTGCGATAGCTGACCCCGGCCATATCGAGGATCCGGCGCGAAGCCTGGGACTCGAGGTGATCATGGTATTTATCATCGAGGAAGACGATCTCTTTGATCCCGACTTGGATGATGGCTTTCGCGCATTCATTGCACGGGAACAGGGTGACGTAGAGGATGCAGCCATTGAGGGCGGAACCATCCCGAGTATTCAGAATCGCATTGAATTCGGCGTGGCAAACGTAGAGGTATTTGGAATCGAGGCCATCGCCTTTATCCCAGGAGATCTTCTCGTCATCGACCCCACGGGGCATTCCGTTATAGCCGATCGAAACCACCTTATGGTTTTGGTCGACGATGCAAGCGCCCACTTGGGTCGAAGGATCCTTGCTCCGAAGGGCGGAAAGAACCGCGATCCCCATAAAATATTCATCCCATTTCAAGTTATCGGTCCGATGCATAAAAAACCTCCTTAGATGGCTCGTTAATAATATACGCGCTACGGCGTATTCTTTCACCTTGAAAGGTGAAATGGGGTTACTTTTCTAGGATAAGCAACGCTTCGAAGGGACGGAGCTTGACTAATTTGGTGAGGGAGGTGTCCGCGTAATTGCTTAAAAGGAGGGTGCCTTCTTTGATACGGAGACGCCGCGGAATCCGATGGGCTTTCTTACTGAAATTCAGCAAGACCAAAAGCGATTGACTTTGATCCTTCCGCCGATAGGCAAAAACGTGGGAGTTCCCTTTTAAGGGAAGAAACTCGCCTAGATTCAGCGCGGAATTTTGGAGTCGGGCTTTCATTAAAGTTTGGTAGAAATGATAAATCGAATCGGGGTCTTTTTGCTCCGAAGCGGCGTTGACCCGAAGGAAGTTGGGATTAAGGGGCAACCAGCACTTCTGCGCGGTCGAAGAGAAGCCGGCGTTAAGGCTTGAGTCCCATTGCATCGGGCTTCTTGCGTGGTCGCGGTTATAGGTATCGATGAAGTTGATCGCGAGGCGTTTCGGGAAATGGAATTTCTTGAAGCTCGCGGCGAGGAAATCGCAGCAGACGTCTTGATATTCGCCGGGCTTTTCTTTATAGGGGTAATTGAGCATCCCTAATTCTTCGCCTTCATAGACAAATGGGGTGCCCCGTAAGGTGAAATTAAGAAGGCCCAGCATCTTCCCGGATTCCTTCCAGTAATGACGGGGATCGCCAAAGCGGGAGATGCTCCGGCGTTGATCATGGTTCTCCAAATAGTTCGCGTTCCAGTCCACCCCTTGTTGCCAATGGTAGAGGACCGCCATGAACTTTTTGGGGCTAAATTTCTTGGCCCATAACGGGTTCACGCCCTTATCGAGCCCCATCGCGTCAAACTGGAAAAACATATTCATTTCCCCAGCCAAAAAGCGTTTTCCGTTCGGGATATCGACCTTGAAGGTCTCGCCGATCACGACGCAGTCATAATGGGAAAAGACATCGGCCTGCAAGGTCTTGAGGATCTTATGGTTCCCTTCGGTCATGAGGTAATGCTCAATCCCCCGGCCGGAAAGCGAATGGCCCTTCCCGTCTTCTAAGCTCTCTTTATAGATTTGGTTGATGACGTCGCAGCGGAATCCATAGACCCCTTTATCGAGCCAGAACCGCAAAATCGATTCCACTTCTTCAAGTACTTTGGGGTTATGCCAGTTAAGGTCCGGCTGCTTCTTCCCATAAAGATGGAGGTACCATAGCCCCACTTCCGGCACGAATTCCCAGGCCGGTCCCGGGAACATCGAGGTCCAGTTATTGGGCGGGAGGGTGTTGTTCTTTTTCCCTTCCCGCCAATAGTAATAATCGCGGTACGGGGAGCCCTTCTTTTGGCTTTCCTTGAACCAG
>MVZL01000055.1 GCA_002068375.1 Tenericutes bacterium ADurb.BinA155 | reverse complement strand
TACGTTTATCGGGGCTATATCGACTTCCTGAATGACCGTTATGATCCCGAACGGATGTATCTCTACACCGGCGATCGCTTTAGTGGCGAGGAAATCGTTTGCGACGAAGGAACGCTTTCGTGGATTCCGAAAGCCAAGATCAACGACCTTAATCTTTGGGAAGGCGATCGGGTGTTCTTACCTTTATTAGCCGAAAAAAAGAGCCAGCCGTTCCAGCTGACTCTCGTGTATCACGATAACAAACTCACCGAAGTCTTAGGCCCCTTCTATCCCCAACGCTGATCACTTTTTGAAGAGATGCTGCGCGGTTAGGATATCGAGGATCTGAAGGACCTTTTTAGTCCGGTCGATCGGTTTCGGTGGGGCATAGTTGCTCGCTTCTTCAAGCAAGTCCCATTTTTCAAGTTCGGCCGTGGTGAACTTTTGGTTCCGTTTCCGAATGGGCTGCTTAAAGGCGAGGATCGCCTGCCGGATCGTTTCTTCAAGCTCGTTCACGGAATAAAGCTTGATTCCATTGATATTATAAAGAAGGGCGATCCGCTCGAGATTCCGTAGATAGAGGGCTTCTTCGCTTTCCGGTTCTTTCCCTTGCCATTTGAGGATCTTTTTCGCTTCGATATAGACCGTGATTCCTAAGCCGATGAGGCCTTGAAAGAATGCATGGGCTTTTTCGCTGATGTCTTCCTCTTTGCTAAAGGCAAAAGCATAGCCGCGATAATCCCCGAGGGCTTTGCCGGCATCGAGATAGCCGAGTTCCATATTGAAATGGATTGCTTCTTGCTTAAAGGACATAATCGAGCCTTGGGGAAGCGAGGGTTCGATCACCGTGACGTTAGGAAGCTCCTTATAGTATTGGGGCTTTTGCGGCATCGGAGGGAAACTATGGAGGATGACCGCGATCACTTCATCCGCGCCTAGTTCGAGCGCGTAATCGATCGGAAGATTATTCCGCCAACCGCCATCGATATAGAGGCGGCCATTGAGCTTATATTTCGGGAAGATCGGAAAGCAAGCGCTCGAGGCCATGAGGTAGGGGATCACTTGGCTCGGCTTCGATCCGCTAATGAGGAAACGGGTCTCCTTGGTCGAGGGGAATTCGGTGGCGATGCAGCCGAATTTGATCGGAGAAGAGACGACCTTTTGGCAGTCGATCGTGTGGCTCATCAAATCGCGGAAGGGGGTGTTGTCCACCCCGTTTTTCTTAAGATAGGTCCCTAAGAACTTCTGAAAACGGGATCCCTTATGGAAATCGACTTCGTCCCAAAAGCTCCGATCGAGGTCGATGCCATAACGCATCACTTCATCGGTGTTGATCTTCTCCCACATCGCTAAAGCCGTCGGGTAATCGTCCATTACGACCATCGCCCCGTTGATCGCTCCGATCGAGGCCCCGGTGATGATATCGAATTTCAGGCCTTTTTCTCTGATTTTTCTCCAAGCTCCGATTTCGTAGGAGCCGAGGGATCCACCTCCGCAAAGGACCAGTGCGCGTTTCATGATTTTGATTGTAACATCATTTGGTTCCAAATTAATAAAGACAAAACCCTGACTTTGCCTAGGCGGCCGTTTTAACTTGGACTAAAATGAAATTATGGAAGAAGCCGGGCCGAAAATCGAAATCAATCTCGATGCCTTAGAAGAAGGGATCGAAGTCCCGCTTTGGAGCAAAGCCAAAGCCCTTTATGAGGCGGGCGCGGTCGATGTGGTGGAACGGAGCGGCCCCAACACTTTTACGAGCCATGTGAAAGGGTCTTCGGGCAATGATTATTCGGTCGGCCTCACCCTTAACGGCAATCAAATCGTCGCCCATCATTGCGATTGCGAGGCCCATCGCCGCTTCCCCGGGCCGTGCAAGCATGTGGTGGCTTTGCTTTTAAAAGTCGCCGCCCTCTACGGGGACGACAATCCTTTCGGTTTTTGAATTTTAGGTCGTTAGCCTTTCACCCTCGAAAAAAGAGGCTATATTGAAGGCATGGACAATTCCCCGATCAAAGTCACCACCTCCGAAGTTGAAGCCACTGCGCTCTCGTCTTTTGATCGCATCATGGATCTTTTCCGCGAGATGAGCGAGAAAGCCGGAGTTCCTTCCACGATGATGGAGGGCTTTGGGAATAGCGATGTCGCTTCGCTTCCCGCCGAGAATTCGCTCGGCCTTCTTTTCTCGATGATCCTTCAAGAGAGCTTGATCGAGATTGGCTTAGCCGATGGCGACTTTAATCTCAACGAACGCCTTTTCGTCGAAAAGATTGGAAAACGCTACCCCCTCTCGCTCCTTTCGCTTTACGTCGACTCCAGCAATAACCCGAAGCTCACTTGGGAGCAGTTCTTCGCCCTTTCGCCCCATGAGATGGCGAGCATTCTCGATGAGATCAAAACCGCGGGGACTCCTTTGGCCCTTAGCTTCTATAACCTTTTCGCCAAGATCGATTCCTTAGAATCCGGGGCTCCGGATTTCAAAGCCTTAGGCGGATACCTTATGACGCTCATCAACGCCTATCTTTCGATTGATCTTAGCCGGAGCGAGCTTGAAAACCAGCGGGCCCTCGATGTCGTTTCCGATAATATTCTGGTGCCGTTACAAGCCGCTTATCAAAATGCGGAGATCACCGCCGAAGAAGCCGACCACGTGGACGGCAAAGCTTAAAAGAAAAGGCGACCCGTTATTCGGATCGCCGTAAGTGCAACGAGAGAATCAGAATCACCTGGATCGGAACGCAGACGACCAGGATGTACCAGATGTTTTGGCTTGGCTCAGTGAACCACATGAATTGAACGGCGAAGGTCGCGACCAAAGTCCAAACGAAGACGCTAAGAAGCACCATGCTGGTGATACCGCGCCCAAAGAAGATCCGGGAAAGCAAAGCGGCGACGATCGAAGAAGCCGGAACGGCCCAGACAAAGGCGATCCAAAGATTCGTCGGGGGTTCATAGAAAAGGATCCGAGAGAGATAAACCGAGATCGCGATGAGCCAAACGGCGGTCACGGCCAAGGCGATGATGATGGTTTTGTTGCTGCGGTTGGAGTCGTAGGTCTTCTTTACGACTTCTTGGGCGACTTCGGGGTTATTCTCTTTGATTAAGAAATCGACGGTGACGCCATAGAAGTCGGCAAAGTCTTTCAAAACATCGACCGAAGGGATGCTATAACCGAGCTCCCATTTCGAGATCGACTTATCACTGTAATTCAGTTTGAGGGCGACTTCTTGCTGAGTCAGGCCTTTCGCCTTGCGCAAAGCCGTCAAATTCTGTCCGACGATATCCGAAAGGTTCTCCATGGCTTAATTATGCTCACAGTCTGTTGGCACTACAAGTCAAAAACTTATCCCCAAAATTGAGATATTTCATTTTTTGAAAGCGAAAAAGCATACACGGGGTCCCTAAAACGCGATTCTCGGATTTGGAGAGTCCCAATTCTCTAAATTGGAACCGCACGCGAGAGTGAATTTGCCAAAGTGGATTCTATAATCCATGCTGACCGAGTTGGATCGGTCGTTATGGCAAAGTCGCAAGATCAAAAAAGAAAAAAGTCGCGGAAAGTCTCCAAGTCCACTTGGATCGCTTTAGGCGTCGCTTCGGCGATCGCAATCGGCTGCGGCGTCCCCTTAGGATTTAAGCTTCACAGCATGCTTCGGGCCGACGATGTCGACGACTCCAACGTCGATGTCGATGCCTATACCGTCAATTACGAAACTTTATTAACCCGTTATAAAAAGGCCAAAGCTTCGGGCGCGGCCTACGCCGATACCTTCACCGCCCCCGATCTTGCCAATGTTTCGATCGCGCTTCTCCTCTCCCATTCCACTTGGTGGGCCCAGTGCAGCGGCGAAGCGGTGGTTCCGGGCCTAAATGTCGTCCAGCAAATCCGCTCGACCAAGATTCGGGCCGATGCTTCTTACTTCGAAGAATCCAATTCTTATAGCTCGATGGTGGCCTTAGCCGATCGCGCCTATTCAACCGATAGCACGACCAAAGCCTACCATGGCAAGATCGGCACCTCGGTCGAAGAAGGGGTTTACGAAGCAAAGAACGTCCTCTCTTATACCAATGATGAATATAAGAAGCTGATGGGGCATTACGTCAGCAATCCCATCATCTACATCATCTGCAAAGGCACGATGCTCGGCGATGACAAAACCCCGTTATCGGGCAAAGCGACCGCGGTCACTAAGAATAGCGATGGCGGTTACACGATCGATCTCGAACTCAACGTCGATACCGCTTGCTTCAATTACAAAACCCAAATGGTTTCCATTTCCGACTTGGCAGCCCGACCCTTCTTCGACTTCTGCCATCTCACGTTCACCCTTGATAAAGACCTCAATCCTCTTTCGTACCTCTCGTATGAACGCTACTACGCGAAGACGAAAGCCGGAGTCGGTTCCAAGATCGTCGCCAACCTCAAAACGGAATTCGCTTATGGGGAAAGCTACGCGATCCCGGAGCTCAATATCCCGATCGAGTATACGGTGAAGACCTCATGAACCCGGAATTGGTCCATAAAAACATTGAAAGGAAAAAAACATTATGAAAAAGAAAACAACCAAACAATCCAAACACACCTTGAAGAAAGTCTTTGCGACCAGCGGAACCTTCGTTGGGGTTCTCGCGATCAGCGCCGCCTTAACTTTCTTCCTTATCCCGACCAAAGTGAGCAAAGCCGAAGTCAATACCAATAGCGGTGGCAATGACTACATCGACGATAACGGATTAAGCGACACTGACCACTTCATGGCGTCGCTCGAAACCGTTGCAAGCAAAGGCTTAAGCGCCACGATCAATGGCAGCTTCAATGCCCCGAGCAAAATCTTGAAGACGGCGGCGACCGAAACCACCGCGGCGGTCTATGAGACCCACGATAACCTCATCAGCGTGAACGGCGGAACTCTTAAGTTAGTCATGCCGAGCACCGATGAATTAGGTTTGAACCTCGCTTGCCCGATCAGCTATAACGGCAAGAGCCGGCAGCTCGATGTGACTTTGAAGGACAAAGTCGTCTATTTCAGCGTCTCCAATCCGGGAGCCAGCTCTTCCGAAGCCTGGGACCTTAAATACAAGGTCGACTATAACGAAGGCTCTTATGTCCATAACGGCACGACCTATAACACCAGCATGGGCGACCTCGACCAGATCGGCGACGACATCATCACCGCGTTAGGCGGACCCGATGCCCTCAACGTTCCGGATTCCTTCTCGACCGGCAGCGTCGATACCACTTCGTTAATGAACGATCTCGGCGCGATGAAGTCGGTGAAACAAAACGACGGCTCCTTCATCTATTACATGACGTTCCACCTGGGCGATGTCACCCTTCCGCTTTCGATGTCCTCGACCGCGGATTATGATCTCACCAGCGTGAAACTTCCCGATTATCAGGATCCGACCGGACAAAGCAGCGTGGTCACCTTCTCAAACAACATGACCGCCGCCCTCTCAGTGAAGATCGATACCACGTCCTCCGTTTCGATCACCTTACCGAATGACGCCGCGAATTATCATCGCCTCGTCAATTCCTTAGGCTTATTCGACAAGATCTATCCGCTCGTGAAGAGCCCGGTCTTCGGCGTGAACCTCGACTCGACTTTGAGCCACGTCGTCTCCGATGCCGTCAAAGATAGCAACGGCAACGTTACGACCGCTGAAGTCGATGAGACCGCCGGCTTAAGCCTAACCGCCAACGCGGATCTGAAGGACATCAAAGCCCCGCAGATCAACGCCGACCTCGCTTTTACCGCTGGAACCGCCAGTCAAAAGGTCGCGTTCGATTACGTGACCGATTCGGCCAAAGCCAGCATGGCCTATCTCAACTATCAGAATATCGTGAAAGCCAAGATGAGCCGCCTTACCCTCGACGACATCGTCGGCCGGATCACCAAGACCACCGATAAACTCGGCGACGACGCCAAGACCTTAACTCAACTCGATAACATCGAGACCATGGCCGAGAAGGTCAAACTTCTTCAGACGGTTAAGGACATTAAGGATGGCGTTTCCTCAATCACCAGCAGTTCCTTAGTCTCGGGGATCAAGGAGGGCCATTACGAATCGGTCCTCGATGTGATCCAGTCGATCAGCAGCAGCGATAACCAAATCGTCGTGACCGTGAGTTTGCTCCCGGCCGGGATGAAAGGCAGCATCGTCTTTACGGTCGATGCAACCGCGGAATCCTTAGCCAAGATCGAATTCCAGAACATCGCGTTCGCTTCCTTCACCTATAACGGCACCCTAAAGCTCACCGATTACGCGAGCCGGACCGTCACCGATAGCGATTATTCCGCCCTCAATCACGCGAAGACCGTCACCGATCAGGTCCTCGATGTCGTCGATGCCCGCCAGGCCGCCTTTGGTATCTCGGGCTCGATTATGGATGCGAGCAACAGCGCGATTGGCTTTGACTTCAATGGCTCGGCTGAAATGGACGTCCTTTCGAGCAGCGCCACCTACAAGTCCGGCAGCGGCTCGATCGTCATCAACGATCATAAGGCCAAGTACAATCAGAGTTACAACATCGCGATCGATGTCGTGAAGACCGAAAATATGTTCTTCACCTACAACTCGGGCGCGACCACGACCGATAGTAACGGCAATTCCACTCCGAAATACTTAAAAGGTCGCTTCACCATCGACACCCTCAACGACATGATCAGCCTGATCAAGGATCTCATGAACACCAAAGACGAACGGTTCACCCGTTTCTCCGATAAGCTCACTTCCTCGATCTCCTCGACCATCTTGGGCGATGTGATCGATAACAAGCTGAACGCCTTAATCGAGAACAACATGATCGTCTCTTCGACCTTCGGGGCCGATCAAAGCGTGGTCGTTCTTTCAAAAGCCATCGCCGGTACGTCGAGCGATATCACGCTCACGATCAGTTACAACAGCGACAAGACTTTGAAGGATTTGAACATCAGCCTTACGACCGGTGGCAAAGTCATCAGCGTCAGCCTCAGCTTAGGGACCTACGATGGCAACCTCCAACGGATCGCTTCGCACGACACCACCCAATTCATCGACTTCTCTGAACTCGCCGTCTTAATGCGTTATGGCATCAAGACCAGCGAGATCAATACCTACCACATCAGCCTCACGGCGAGTGCGGTGGCCCTCAAGGTCTTCACGATCGATGCGATCAGCGCGGACTTCTATGTCTACGTTAACGGCGCGACCGTCAAGATGTACGCCAAGATCCAACTTCCGATGATTGCCACGGTCAATACCTCTTACCTCTTCGGCGGGACCCGTTACACCACCCTCTATTACGATAATAACGGCACCACGAGTGGGGTCGACACCGTCTATCTGTACCGCTTCGACGATAAAAATGCGACCAGCTGGTTCGATGAAACCTATACCCGCCGGGTCGAAGGATCGGAATTCCGGAAGAACATGACCAACTGGATCATGGGCTTCGTGGTCGGCTTAAAAGATAGCTACCTCAGCGACATTTCTTCCTCGACCGTCGGCGATAAGGCGATGTACTTCGAGAACGTTCTGAAGTCCTTCACCTACACCGCGGGAACCAACAGCAATCCGCAATGGGTCCTCTCGCTCGATATGGGAGCCTTAGCGGGCGTCGATGCCTTAAAGGATCTCAACGTCACCGTGAGCGGCGACCATGACCTCCTCACCGAAGCGGCGGGCACGCT
>MVZL01000054.1 GCA_002068375.1 Tenericutes bacterium ADurb.BinA155 | reverse complement strand
AGGCCTGATTTTCTTTCCCATAGACGAGGAGTTCATTCTGCATCTCGCCATTCACCCCTTCTTTCGGGTGATAGCTTTTGATGGTGGAACCGCCTTCTTCGAGGGCCTCATTCAAGATCCGAACCGATTCCTTTAAGAGCGATGCGCAATCGTTCACATCGAGGTCTTTCGCCAGGGTCTTCGGATTGATTCCGCAGGCGAAAAGCACCTCGTTATCGTAGATGTTGCCGAGTCCGGCGATCAGGCTTTGATCGAGCAAAGCTTCCTTAACGGTCTCGCTCTTCTTCTTTTGGAAGCCATCGCAAAGCTCTTGGGGCGATAAGGTGTAGGGCTCTTTGCCGAGGGCCCCCATCGCGGATGCTTCAAGATAATCGGCTTCTTTATAGAGACCAAAGACCCCGAACTTCCGTTGGTCGTTATAGCGAAGGCTGCTGCCATCGGTGAAGTCATAGGAGCAGAGATCGAATTTATCGAGGGGATCGCTCCCGGGTTTAAGGAAATATTTCCCTTCCATTCGGAGATGAGAAACGATCACGAGGTCGCCAGTTAAATGAAACGCTAAATACTTGCCGACCCGGCTGATTCCTAAGAAGGTTTTTCCTTCGAGATCATGGATAAAAACGGTAGGATTGGTCTCGCAGTTTTTGGGGCGGATCAATCGGACTTTTTCGATGGTTTTCCCTCGGATCAAGGGCTCAAGAATCCGCCGCACCGTCTCAACTTCAGGTAATTCAGGCATGATGGTTGCTCCCTCTTTATTTCGCGTCCCACCAAGTCTTACCAAAGCCCCCTTCAACGGTGAGCTTTACCGGGAGGTCGACCGCATGGATCATGAGGTCGCTAAAGATCGGAAGGACGATCGACTTTTCCGCTTCCGGGACTTTAAATAAGAGTTCGTCGTGGATCTGGAGAACCATTTTGGTCTTCAGTTCCGGATGGCTCTTCAGGTAGGCGTCGATCTTGAGCATCGCGAGTTTGATCACGTCGGCGGCGGTTCCTTGGACCGGGGCGTTTAAAGCGGCACGTTTGGCCGCTTCTCGTTTCGCGTAATTGGTATCGGTGATATCCCGGAGGTAGCGGCGTCTTCCAAACATCGTGGTGACGTAGCCGTTATGCTCAACGTCCGCGATGATCGATTGGAGATAAGCCCCGACCTCGGGGTAAGAAAGATAGAAGTTCCGGATGATCTGCTCGGCTTCTTTGGGTGAGCCGCCGATTTGGTCGGCTAAGCCCCAAACGGTCGTCCCGTAGATGATCGCGAAGTTCACGGCCTTGGCTTTCCGGCGCATTAACGGGGTGACTTCTTCGGTCTTAAAGATCTTCTTCGCGGTCTCGCTATGGACATCGCGATCGGTATTGAAGACATCGATGTAGGCTTCGCAATGCGATAAGGCCGCCAAAATCCTTAGTTCGATCTGCCCATAGTCGAGCGAGAGGATTTCATAGCCCGGCTCCGGGTAAAAGAAGGCTTTGCGGATCAGCTTCCCTTCTTCATCGCGGGCCGAAATGTTTTGGAGGTTCGGATTGGAAGAGGAGAGGCGCCCGGTCGTGGTTTGGGCTTGGTTAAAGCAGGTATGGATCTTCCCATCGCTTTTCACGTGGGGGGCGAGGCCATCGATATAGGTGCCGACGAGCTTCGAATATTTGCGATACTCGAGAATCGCCGGGACGATCGGATGCTTATCGGCGAGTTCATTCAAAACATCGACCGAGGTCGACATCGATTTGCTTTCGGCGAGATGGAGTTTATTGAAAAGAAGATCGCCGACTTGCTTCGGCGAGGCGATATTGAAGGGCCCGCCGGCCAAAGCGTAGATTTGCTGCTCGAGGGCGCCGAGCTTTTCCCGATACCCTTGGCCGATCGCGTTAAGGGTCTTGAGGTCGAGGGGGAAGCCTTCGATCTCCATGGCGGCGAGCACTAAGGATAACGGGGCTTCGATGTCGTTATAGAGTTTATAGGCGTCGACCGACTTCAGGGACACCAGCGCCTTTTCTTCGAGAGTCAAAGCAAAGTAAGCCATTTTGCCTAAACGGTTCGGATGGCCGGTCGCAAATAAGGAGACGGCGTCTTCGTCTTTGCCCCCTTCGATATCGACCCCGAAGCTCGAGTAGACGAGGGTGGAGCTATTGCTTAAGGAACTATCGAGGAGATAGGCGGCGAGCAGGATGTCGAAATTGACCCCTTTAAAGGCGATTCCTAGCCGATTAAGGCCCACTTCAAGAAGCTTGCCGTCATAGACGTTCTTTTGGATTTTCGGATCCTTTAAAAGAGCGATGAGATCGCTATCTTTTTGAAGATCGGAGGCGCTTTCGTAATAGACCGCGTCGCTACAAGCAATCGCGATCCCTTCGATCGGGGCATCGTGGTAATCTTGCTCATCGACATCAAGAGCAAGGCCAATCTTGTTTCCTAAGGGCAGCCCTTTGAGCGAAGAAATCGTTTGGACCGCGATTTCCTTTTGGCCTTCCCCGCCTTTTTTGAGGCTCTGGGGGAGCCTCGCTAAGAATTGCTTTAATTCGTACTTCTGGGCAAAGTCATTGACTGAGGCGTAATCGTAACCTTGATAAAGGAGATCAGCGAGCTTAAAGGGCAGGGCCACATCGGTTTTGATGGTCGCGAGCTTATAGCATTCCCGGCCCATCTCGACATTATTCCGGATATTTTCGCCAACCTTGGACGTCATGGTCTTGGCCGCTTCCACGATCGCATCGAAGGAGCCGTATTGCTGGATCAATTTCACCGCGGTCACATCGCCCACCCCCGGGATCCCCGGGAGGTTATCGGAGCTATCGCCCCGCAAGCCCTTGAAATCGATGATTTGCTTCGGGCTGAAACCGAATTTCGCCGGCATGGTCTTCGTGTCCATCACTTCCATGTTGGAAAGGCCAGTCTTTAATAACGAGATGGAAATATGCTCATCGATCAGCTGAAGATAATCTTTATCCGAGGTGTAGACCGTGACGGTGTAGCCGGCCGCGCTGGCGAGTTTAGCGACGGTGCCGCAGATATCGTCGCCTTCGAGCCCATGCTCCTCAAAATACATGATATTGAGGGCCTTGAGGAGTTCGCGGGAGATCGGGAACTGCTTCACCAGTTCGGGCGGGCAGGGCTTCCGGTTCGCCTTATAATCGGCGAACTCTTGCTTGCGAAAGGTCTCCTTATCGCTATCGAAGCCGACGAAGATCGCTTCGCCGCCTTTGAAGCTTTGAAGGATCTTGCTCAACATATTGCAAAAGGCGAAGATCGCGTTGGTGGGGATCCCATCCTTCGTCCGCATGATCGAAGGGTTCTCGCCATAGGCGGTCGCATAATACGCCCGGAAAAGCAGAGAATTTCCATCGATAATATAGATTTGTTTCGGTTCGTTCATGGCTAAACTCCTTTACTACTCTAAGGTCGTGACGAGATCGGCCAGGTAAGAATCTTCTCTTCGGGGATCTTTATGGCATTTCACGAGGACCGCGTTATCGTTTTTTAGGGCGGAATAGCTCACGGTATATTCGTCGCTAAAGACGATGAAGTCGGCTTCCGAAGTATCGTCATAGAGACTCAGGAAAGCCATCGGCTGGCCTTTTTTGGTCGTGATGACCCGGATCGATTTGATGACGCCCGCCACAAAGAAGGTCCCGCTTCCGGAAGCGATCTCCGCTAAGGGAACGGTCTTGATATCCCGCAAAGCATTTTGATGGAGCGATAGGGGCGAGCCCGAGATCATTAAGCCTAAGGAATCGTGCTCGGCATTCAGGTTCTCGAGGAGATTATTGGACACTTCGGCCATCGCGGGTTTCGGCATCTTGAAGTCGAAGAGGACTTCCTGGCCATCGGGGCCATAAAGCATCTCGGCGTAGCTTAAGGCCGAGGCGGCGGAGGCTCTGGTCGCGCTCCGATTAGGGTGGAGCGAATCAAAGCAGCCGGCATCGACGAGCTTCACGAGGTTCGGGAGGGTAAGGCCAAAGTGTTTGAGCCGGGCCGCGAAATCAAAGAGATCGAGGAAGGGGCCATGGATCCGCCGCTCCTCGAGGAGATCGGCGATGAAATTGCTTTGGAGGCCTTTGATCGCGCTTAGGGGGAAGATCAGGTGGTGGTCCTTCACCAAGAAATGGTCGGAGGCGGCATTGATATCGGGCAAGGATAGGGCGATATGCTGCTTTTTGATTTCGCTGATGATCTCCGCGAACTTGCTATCGCCGCTCCCGCCGCAGTTATCGAGGATCGCGGCGTAGAACTCGTTGGGGTAGTGGTCTTTGAGATAAGCCATCTGGCAGGTGAGGACGCCATAGCCGAGCGCGTGGCTCTTATTGAAGCCATAATCCGCGAACTTGTAGATCAAAGCATAGGCTTTATTCGCCAAATTGATGTCGTGGCCGGTCTTGAGGCAACCTTTGATGAAGTCGTCCTTCAATAATTGAAGTTTATGGGCGTCCTTCTTGCTGATGGCCCGGCGGAACAAATCGGCTTGGCCATAGCTAAAGCCAGCGAGGGCCCGGACGATCTGCATGATCTGCTCCTGGTAGACGATGACGCCATAGGTGGAGCTAAGGATCGGCTCAAGTTCCGGCGAAAGATAAGTGACTTTTTCTAAGCCGTGCTTTCTCCTAGCGAAGGTCTCGATGTTATCCATCGGGCCCGGGCGGAAGAGGGCGAGCAAAGCGACCACATCATTAAAGGAGGTGGGGACGATCGTTTGGATCGCCCGCTTCATCCCGGCGCTTTCAAGCTGGAATAGCCCCATGGTCCGGCCGCTCGCGATCAGTTTAATCGCGGCAGGATCTTCCCACGGGATCGAAAGATAATCGATTTCGGGTCCGCCATTCTGCTTCACCAAATCGAGGCATTCCTCGATGATCGTGAGGTTGCGGAGGCCGAGCAAGTCCATCTTGAGGAAGCCTTGCTCCTCAAGGTAGTTCATTTCGTAACCGGCGACGTAGCCGATATTCTCTTCGTCGAGGATCGGAATCGCCTGATCGAGGGGTTGATCGTTTAAGACCACGCCCGCGGCGTGTAACCCCGCTTGCCGGGGCAAGCCTTCGATCTTGGAGGCCAAAGACACGATTTCGAGATAGTACTTATCGCTGTTGACGAGTTCTTTGAATTTGGGGTTGTTCTTGTAGGCGTCCCTTAGGGTCCAGCGGGGGTCGACGATGAGTTTCGCGATGAGATCGATCTCCCGGGGCTCGTAGTTATAGACCCGGCCGATGTCGCGGAGCGATTGCCGCGCCCCGATCGTTTGCATCGTCACGATCCGGGAGACCCGGCTCTTCCCGTATTTCCCGATCAGATAATCGACGATCTGGTCGCGCTTAATATCGGCGAAGTCGACGTCGATATCCGGCATGCTTTGCCGTTCCGGATTGAGGAAACGTTCAAAGAGAAGATCGTATTTGAGGGGATCGGGGGTATCGATATTGAGGGAAAAGGACACCAAAGATCCGGCCCCGGATCCTCGGCCTGGCCCCACATAGATGCCATGGGTTTTGGCGTAGTTCACATAGTCTTGGACGATGAGGAAGTAATCGGCGTAGCCCATCTTATTGATGATGCCGAGCTCGTAGTCGAGCCGTTCCTGATATTCGGGACCGTAATTCGGGACTCTTCTCGCCAAGCCTTCGTTCGCGAGTTTTTTGAGGTAATCTTCACTACTGAGCCCTAAGTCATTCGGGTAATGGAGAAGGCCGCCCCGCTTCGCGATGAAGGTGAATTTGGCCCGCTCCGCGATCAGGCGGGTATTAAAGATTTCGTGGTCTTGGTAATAGGCGAGGATCTGCTCTTCGTTCAGGAAATAAGAAAACCCGGTCGCCGCCTTATTCTCCAGCTGGGCTTCATTTTGGATCGCCTTTACGATATCAAGGACGATCGCATCGCTCTCTTTCTCGTAGAGGAAGTGGGGGAAGGCGACCGTGTCATAGGGATACTTTTGGACGAAGGCGCGGGCAAAGGAAAGGAGCTCCGGTTCTTCGGGGCAATAGGGGAGGCCAAGATAGAAATTCTTAAAGCCGGCTTGGAAAGGAAGTAGCCAAGCCGCGACGGCCTCATTGCCTTCTTTATACAGTGTATGAAAATGGCATGATTCAATCGGTAGTACAGCGGTTAATCCATCGTTATGGGCGAGGATGTCCGCGTGGGTGAGCTGATGCTTGCTGGCGAGAAGCTCGATCGCGATCAGGTTGCGGTAACCTTGCTCATCGTTCACGAAAAGAGAAAGGAGATCGCCATCCACTTCGACATCCATCCCATAGACCGGGAGGAGGGGCTTATCTTTGAAGGCGTGATAGAACTCGGGGAGCCCCGTCATCGTCTCATAGTCGCAAAGCCCGACCCCGTAATAATGGTTCTTCTCGGCGAGGTGGATGATTTTTGGAACCGAAAGCCCGCTCCGTAAAAAGCTATAGCCGGAATAAAGATGAAGCGGGACGAAATTCATAGTCAAAGTATAACCTATTTCGGCCGGTCTAAGAGACTTAAATAGTCTCTTCTTTTAAGAAAGGAGGTATTGGATCAGCCCCCAGAGCCCTCTTTCTTTGAAGATGGCCCGATATTGGGCGACCGAATCCTGAATGATTCCGTCGATCGCGGACATGCTTCGGAGTTCAACGTCGGCATTGTCGTCGGTGAGGCAAATCGAAGAAGTGGTGATCTCTTCGGAACCGTTTTGGACCTTGGTGAAAGGATCTTGCAGCTCCTTCCGGGAAAGAGTGGAAATTCGGCCGGAGAGGTTATTGATCATCTTGGAGCTATTCGAAGCGAAAAGTTCGCGGTTGGAGGAGCCGCCGCCCAAGGTATAGGAATAGACCGACGGGAAAACATTCTTCATGGTTTCGGCTAACGCCTGATCGATCGAACCCGGATGGTTATCGACCATGTTGATGTTGGAGACCACGACTCCGCCATCGTTAAGGTGGTCCGAGACCGAGGTGAAGAATTCCTTCGAGGCCATCTGGAAAGGAACGCTGATGCCCGAATAGGCGTCGAGCATGATCACGTCGTATTTTTTCTTCGAATAGGCGAGATAACTTCGGCCATCGTCGCACACCATTTCGATATCGTCAGGAAGGAAGAAATATTGCTTGGCCAGTTCTTCGAACTTCGCACCCTTCTTCAGATTGTCGATGATGGCTTTGGCCTGATCTTCGGTTTCAACCAGAATGTGGCGGCTCTTGTATTCGGTGCCACCCAGCTTGGTCTTGAGGGCTTCGTATTCGGCCTTCAGTTGGGCATCGCTGATCGGATGCTTCTTCACGTAGTCCTGGATGAAGGCGCGGACGAGGACAGCCTGCCGGGCCATTTCCATCTGCGAAGCCACTGCCGCGCTCTTGTCGAGGCCGCTCTTCTTGGCTTCCTGCAGCAGCAGTTCGCGGCGGATCAACTCTTCGCGAACGGCATTCCTCAGTTCGGGGGAATCCGGCGCGCCCTGGCCTTTCTGTTCGTTGTAGAACGCATCAAAGGTGCTCTGGGGAATGGCGGTGCCGTTTACCGTGGCCACCGAGCCGCCTTTTGACGCAGCCTTTTCCTGGGCAACGACCGGCAGCGAAAGGAGGGCGCCAGCAAGCAGGGCAATAGCCAGCTTCGACGGAGTGTTCAGGGAGTCCTTGGATTGCGTGAGTCGCATGAATCGTTTTCCTTCCTTGGGGTGGACGGTGATGAAAAAATGAAAAGTGCAGTGATTATACTT
>MVZL01000053.1 GCA_002068375.1 Tenericutes bacterium ADurb.BinA155 | reverse complement strand
GACCGCCATTAACGATGCGAAGAAGAACGTGAGCTCGACCATGACGAATGAGCTCGGCTACGCGAATGCGTATTGCATGGTGAGCGGCTCCGACTATTCGGCTTATTCCAAAGTGGCCCACCTCACGGTGAATGGCGTTTCCTATAACGAGACCGATGGCTTGGTCGAGATCATGGCGAACCTCGCTTCCTTAAAAGGGACCGATACCGCCAAGATCACTTCGATCGATCCGAGTAAGACCACCGAGACCTTGGCTCTCATGGAGCAATCGGGGATCTTCAATAGCACGGTCGTGAGCGGTTCTTCAACCCCCGCCGATAATGGCTACACCTGCTTCCAACTCGTGATGAAGGATCTCTATCAGATGGACGCCTTAAAGACTTACCTCTACGATTGCACGGTGACCGCCGGCGTCTATTCGGGCAACCCGAAGGACATCGCCGCGGTGAAAGCGGGGACTTATACGAGCGCCGACACCAAAGCCTATTACCTCGCTAAGAGCAACTTCCCGGTTCTCGTGAGCCCGCTCGATTACGCCAATCAATCGGTGGTGGCCACCCAAGCCGAACTCCTGACCAACACCAAAGCCGATGGCTCTTCCTTATCTGATTTCTTGACGACCCTCGAAGAACCCAAGTATTCCGGCATCGTTTCCGATAGTTCCCTCAATTTCGGGAGCATTTCGACCGATCAGATCTCGGGGCTGCTCCGGGCAATGAACCAATGCGATCTCTTCTATGACTTGGTTCCTAACGCCGTCGCCAGCATCGCGAACACCAGCGAGCTTCAGATTAACGATCCGGGCAACGCCGTCGATATCAAACTGCTGAACCCGTACTTCTCCTATTATCTCCAAAGCGACCTTTCGATCGGAACCACCGCGGATTTCTCCGCCCGCTTCTACGACGAGGAAATCGATAACCTCGCGTCGATTTTAGGCTACATCAAGGCCAATAAGAGCGCCCTTGAGAACATGAACATCGATACGGTCGATCCCTACATGGTCCGGAGCTTGCTCCTCCAGATGAACGATTCCTATGTCTTCCACCTTGGCGAAGTCAATAAGAACGCCAGCACCTATAGCGAAACCCCGATCTACGATAGCAAGAACTATATGTGGACCCCAGCCAATGACCTCACGGTCTTCGAGCAGATGATCTATCGTCTCTACAATAAATCGGGCCTCGCGAAACGGGCTTATTCGTCCTACTACGATTACATTTCCTACTTCCAGTATTACGGCACGACCGGCTACACGATCAAACTCCATGATGAAATCGTGAAATTCGAGAATGGGGTCGGCGAAGGGCTCCATCAAGGCGACTGGATGAGCGAGATCGATGCGATCACGACCGACTGCGTCACCCACGCCGGCACCCTCGAGGATCCTTATGTCGGCTTGCTTTGGACCGTTCAGAAAATGGGGATCACCTCCGGCACCTCGATCGCTTTCAACCCCTCGAGTTTGCAGAACTACGCGCCGGAGAAACTCAATAAACTGCTCTACGCCCTCAATAATTTGGACGTGGTGGACGACGCCCTCGTCTATACGCTTCGTAACCTCCTTACGACCACGGTGGAGGCCACTCAAAGCGATGCGCTCTCCGATGGGGCCGGAACCTATACGATCGCGAGCCCGGGAAAGGATCACACCTATTCGCTCTATACCGACTATGGGACCAATAACCAGACCTTAATCGCCACCTATACCGCGACCGATACGACCGCCCACACCTTCACCGGTTTGACCGCGAACACCACCTACACTTTAGAGGACGCGACGAGCTCGGGCTTCCAGCTGGACCGTTTCAGCAAAGATAGCCTTTTGGCCCTCGCTAACTCCTCCAATACCTATACCTACACGAACCATCAGCTCGGCGCCCTTTCGATTTCCTTAACCAGCACCAGCCAGCCGACCGAAGTGATCGCGACCGCTAACGGAACGAGCCTCAACATCACGAGCAAATGCATCGTGACGAGCGTTAGCGCCGGTTCCACCAACGTCTACACCTATCATTTCTCACCGTTTGAGACCCATAGCTTAGCGGTCTACGCCGAGAGCTATAAGTTCACCGGGGCCGATCTCATCACCAGCGTTTCCTATACCTACGACAGCCCCGATTATTTCCGGAGCCAGGCTCAAATGCTTTCCGCCCGGTCCGAAGCCGGCCTCACCTTGAAGCTCACGACGAGTGGGACCCCGGCCGTTTATGGGGTCAATGCCGCCCACGAGAAGACTTTGCTTAGTCTCACCTCGACCGGAACCGCCCCCGAATACGTCTATGACTTAAGCGGGACTTCCTATCTTTACTACAAGGTCACGAGCAACCAAGCCATCACGGCCCTCGCTTATAATGGCGACGATCAGACCTTAAGTAGCGGCGCCACTTCGTGGGACAGCCTCTACACCAACGACATCGAAGACTTAACCGCGATGCTTTCCGCCCTCTACGATCGAAGCGCCGGAACCTACTTCAGCTTCGACGACACCCATAACCTCCAGAATTTCTTCAATGATGGCCACTCGGTCGAAGGGGTCTACCGTTTCATGACCGATTGTGGCTTCTACCATAACGTCAATGTCTTAGGCGAAGGCACGGTGACTTACGAAAGCCGCGACGTCATGATGCATTCGTTCCTCAATTACACCTACACCGACAGCAACTTCCCAAGCGGCGTGAGCGTTTCCCTTTGCAGCAACGTCGGCGGCACCCGCAAGGCGAGCGACCTTTCGAACGTCCTCACTTCCCACCAGCGGATGCAGATCTTGGAGCAACTCTTCAGCGATGAATCCAGCAATGGCACCTTTACCGCGAAATGGCTGAAGGCCGAAACGAACTGGCTCGATAAGTGCGTCGTCGACGCCGGCATGCTTCAGGCTTCGCTCGATGCCTTCTATACCTACAATAGCGTGACCGATAGCTATGACTATAGCGGGACTCAGCTCGCCTATAGCGCCGCCCTCGTCCTCATGAGCAACAGCACCAATTCGGCGAAGCTCGGTACCCTCCTCACTTCCTTATTCCCCGATCCGAACCATAGCGAATGCGTGAGCCAACTCGGCTCCCACATTTTGGCGGGTCAATTCACCGAATGGATGGATCTTCGTTACCAGTACCTTGATCTCACCTACGCCTCAGTCTTCCAAACCTATCAAAACACCGTCTATGGCACGACCACGAAGGATGTCACGACGAGCGCGATCCTCTCTTCCGGCCAAACCGAGCTCACCTATTGCCCGAATCTTTATAGCTACTATGCGAGCGCGACGACCTTCCCGTATAAGTTCACCAACCTCTACGCCAATAACTACGCCTTAATGACCGCGACGGATGAAGCGGTGCAGGTTGTGGCGGGATTAAATGGCTATAGCAGCAAGACCGCCGCCGAGCAAACCGCGGCCAAGGCCGATACGAATTACGCCTTCGGGGATTACGCCTCCTTAAGCGCCTCCTCGACCAACGCCAAGTCCTTCATTAACTTGCTCTACCTCTCCGATCTTTATCCCTTCGTCGCTTCGAGCGGCTTCTTCACCGTCACGGCCGGGAGCCCGGTGACTTACACGGACTTCAGCCAGCCTAACGGCCAAGGATTCCTTAATACCGCAACCGCCAGCGTCGCCTTCAGCTACGCCACCATCGCCGGCTTATTCGCCTAATGAGCCGCCTCCCTTTAAAAGAAAGTCGAGCCGAGACTTCATTGCTCCGGAGCCGCTTCATCGTTTTCGCTTTTCCTTTAAGGGACGTTGCTTCTTTTCTCTCGCTCTATCAAAAGGTGAAAGCCGATTATCCGGGGGCGGATCATTATCCTTATGCCTACCGGGTCGGGGTGAATGAGAAAGCCTCCGATGATGGCGAGCCTAGTGGGGCCGCCGGCCGTCCTTTCTTAGCCCTCCTTCAAAAGAAAGACCTCGATCAGGTTGCTCTCGTCGCCGTCCGTTACTTTGGCGGAAGTAAGCTTGGGCTTCCCCGGCTCACGAGGACCTTCCTAGGGACCGCGGTGAATGCGGTGGACCACTTAGCCTTAGGGGAAGAAGTTTTGGGCCATAAGGTCAAACTCTCGCTTTCCTATCATGATTATGAAATTCTTCAAAAGAGGGCCGAAACGATGGGATTAACGCTTTCGGAAGTTTCCTTTTCTTCAAATGTTGACCTCCTCGCGAGTGGGGATGCTACAATCTTCACGTCCTTATCCGCCTTAGGAATACCTCAGGAAGCGATAACCGATTTAGGTCCCGTGAAGACCATTAAGGAGATTCAATCATGATTTCGAGCGATGAATTTGCCGAGCGCCGCCAAAAGCTCTTCGATCAGATGGCCGACAGTTCGATCCTTCTCGTTTTTTCGGGGGTGGCCAAGTCCTCTTCCGCCGACGAGTTTTATCCTTTTGAAGTGAACCGCAATTTCTATTACCTCACTGGGATCGACCAAGAAGATTCGGCGTTGCTCCTCGTGAATTCCGAAGGCGAACGCCGGGAATTCCTCTTTGTCTCGCCCTTTGATCCGGTCAAGGAGAAGTGGTATGGGAAGCGTCTTACTCCCCAAGAAGCCAGCGCGAAATCGGGGATCCGGAACGTCCTGCTCAATAACGCCGTCACCGCGAAGATCGATTCGGCTTTGAGCGATAAGTTCTATGAATTCGGCGAGATCCATACCGTCTACCTTGATCTTGAAAAGGAACTCAAGATCGCCGAAGCCACGACCACCCACGAATACCAAGATTCGCTCCTCAAGATCTATCCGGGGCTCCAAGTCCTCGATTGCTATCCTTTGATCGTGAAGCTTCGCCTCGTGAAATCCGAGAACGAAATCAATGAGCTTCGAGCCGCGATCCGCCATACCCAATTGGGGATTGCCGCCGTGATGGCATTAGCGAAGCCGGGCGTCAAAGAGTACGAACTCGCCGATGAATTCCTTAAAGTCATCAATGACGATAACGGTTACCAAGGGGTGAGCTTCCCCACGATCATGGCGAGCGGCGTTCATGGAGCCTGCCTCCATTATCCGACCCCGCTGGATCTGGTGAAAAAAGGCGATTTGGTCCTGATGGATTTAGGTTCGCGCGAGAATTATTACTGCGCCGATATCACACGCACGGTCCCCGCGAATGGCCACTTCGATGAACTCCAGAAGACCGTCTATGAAATCGTCTTAGGCTGCAATAAGATGATCGCTTCCTTAGCAAAACCTGGCCTTTCGATCAAAGACCTTCAAAACGCGACGGTCGAATACCTTGGGAGCGAATGCCTCCAAAAAGGATTGATCGCGAAGAAAGAAGATATCGTCAATTACTATTTCCATGGGATCTCCCATCATATCGGCCTCGACACCCACGATCCGGGCGATCGGACCACTCCCTTAGAGCCGGGCAACATCATTTCCGATGAGCCGGGTCTCTACATGAAAGACCGGGGCTTAGGCATCCGGATCGAAGATGATCTTCTGATCACCAAAGACGGTTGCGAAGTCCTCAGCAAAGACATCATCAAAGAGACGAAAGATATCGAGCTTTTCTATAAGAACCGTTAATGGAAGAAAAGGCAGTCCGTGCAGCGATTAAGACGCTCCCGCGAACGCCTTTTGTTTCGTTTTCCGTCGCGGTGAATGCGAGTAAAGAAACCGTCTTAGGGGTCAAAGTCCCCGCTTTAAGGGCGTTTGCGAAACGCATCGCGAAGGAGACCGATCCCTCCACTTGGCCCGTCGGCGAGTCTTTTGAACTCGATCTCGTCCACGAAGAAATTGTTTTGGCCAACGCGAAAGACGAAAAGAAGCGTTACCGGTTTGCTGAACGTTTCTTAGCGAAGACCGATGGCTGGGCGTTAGTGGATAATCTCGCCTCGCAGTTCAAGATCAAAAACCTCGATCTTGCTTATCAAGAAAGCCAGAAATTCAGCCATTCGTCCCACCCGTGGGTTCGGCGTTTTGCTTATAGTCATCTCATCACTTCCGCCAAACGTCTGGACGCAAAAGCCATCACCTCGCTCCTTGTTTTATATGAAGTCCCCGCGGTTGCAAAAGCGGAAGCCTGGCTGGTCGCGGAAGGGCTCATCTATCACGGGTCCGAACTCGAAGCCTTTTTAAAGGATTGCCCGGATCGTTCCTTAGTGAACCGTTCCATTCAAAAAGCGGTGGAGTCTTATCGGATTCCTTCTGAAATGAAGACCTTACTTAGTCACTTTCGTAAATAACTTTATCAAAAGAACATAATTTGATAAAGCAAAGTGTATACTGAAGCCATGAGCTTCTTAAGCACCTATCACAAATCCTTTGCGATGGATCCTCATCTTTTTGAAGAGGACTATACCGAGCGGCGCCATAGCGGGAACGCTTTCCTTTTTAAGATCCCGGTTGGGGGCCCGGACTCGTTTTTCTATTATGACAAAGCGGTGTTTGCCCTTGCGATTTCCCTCAGTGAAAAAAACGCGAAACTGAATGAACTCTATCGGACCCTTCCTCCCCTAGGGCAAGAACAACTCATTCAGCATCTTTTTCTCGATGACGCTCAAGCCTCCAATGAAATTGAGGGGCTTCCCACCACCAAAGAAGGGCTCTTCACTCTCCTTCAAAAGAAGGGGAGGGTGGATCGCTTTTCCTTAATTGTCGAAGAATATTCCTTGCTTTCGCAGCATCAGGTTTCTTCTCCGAAAAGCCTTGAAGAGATTCGAACCCTCTACGATCAACTGATTGGAACGGAAGATGCGGAGACCCCGATTGAAAAACCGGATGGCCGACTTTTCCGCAAAGGCCCGGTCGGAATTTATGGGGGATTGGAGCTTGCCCCGATTCATCGGGGAATCTTAGGCGAAGAAGCGATTGGGCAGGCTTTAAACGAAGCCTTGAGCATTGCGAAAAACCCCGAGATTGATTTCTTTTCGCGTTCGGCCCTATTCCATTTCTTTTTCGAAACGATTCATCCTTTCTACGACGGGAATGGTCGGACCGGGCGTTTCCTTCTTTCGATTGCTTATCAAGAAGAAGCGGGGGCGGTCGCCCCGTTTATCCTTTCCGCGGCCATTCGAAAGCATCGTCCCGCCTATTATCGGGCCTTTAAAGAAGCGGAGGACCAACGAAATAAAGGGGATGCGACGACCTTCGTCTGTCCTTTCTTAAAGATCATCGATTCCGGGTATGACGACACCCTGGCTTATCTCCAAAAGAAGCAAAATCTGGCGGAACAATTAAGAGCCAAGACTTCGCCTTTCGTGAAAACGGCCGCCGAGAAAAGGCTAATGGAAGCTCTCCTTGAAGCCAGCGTCTATGGCGACTTTGGCCTTACGGTCCTTGCCCTAAGCGAAGCGGGGAAAGTCGGAAGCGCGACCGTCAACCGTTTCTTAGCGAAATTAAAGAAAAATGGGGTCCTTTGGATCCGCCGATTCGGTAAAAAAGATTATTTCCTTTTTCCGAGTCCAAACACCTCTCTATAATAGAGCCATATGAAGAAATATATCTTGGCCATCGACCAAGGCACGACCTCAACCCGTGCCATTTTGATTAACTCCAAAGGCGAAGAGGTTTATAAAGCCCAACGCCCGGTGGATTGTTTGTTCCCGAAACCCGGTTGGGTCGAAGTCGATCCCGATAAAATCTGGATCAGCGTGATCGACGTCATCAACGAGCTCATGGTCGTCTCCTCCTCCACCTTGGAAGATGTGGCGGCGATCGGCCTCACCAATCAACGGGAAACCACGG
>MVZL01000052.1 GCA_002068375.1 Tenericutes bacterium ADurb.BinA155 | reverse complement strand
TTTTGAACGCCTTTCTCGATGACTGTGCTAAACGGAATCATTTGCCCCTACCCTACGTTGCCCAAGTCCGGGCAAAACGAAAACGCAGGGAACGGCTTCTAACCTTTGAAGAAATACAAAACGCCGTCAAGGAAGCCGCTCTCGGTTACAGCAAAGAAGAGATTAAAAAAGTTTATCTCTTTGGTTCCTATTCTAGGGACGAAGCCAAAGTTAAAAGCGACGTTGATATCTTGATCGAGCCTGGACCAAATCTTTCCTTACTCCGTGAAGGCGAATTTAACGAGATCCTTCGGGAACTTCTTCATAAGAGCGTCGATACTTTAACGACTGAGGACGTCCTCGAACCGGAAATTCGTGAAAACATTAATAAAGATAGGAGATTAATTTATGAGCGTTAATCGTGATGCACTTTTGACCAAATTGATCATTCAAAGATGCAAAAGTATTCAAGAAACTCGGGTCCAGATTCATGAAGCCGAGGGATTTGTGACCGGAACTGTCCCGGCAAAGGCAGTTGCCTTCGATTTGGAACACATCGGTGAAGCCGCTACCCATTATTCAGAAGCCTTTCTTTTAGCTCATCCTTCTGTCAATTGGAGAGGCATTAAATCCTTAAGAAACATCATCGCCCACGATTACGAAAGTCTTCGTCCGGCCGAAATGATGAACATTACCCATCGGGACATTGATGAGCTTCTTAAAGAACTGACTAAAGAAAACTGAATTATTTGTAGACCGTGACCCCGTCAAGGAGATAGTTCTTGCAGAGGTCATTTAGCATATTGGCTAACTGTTTTCCCCGAGCCGGGGCGACTTTTTGGGCATACATCTCGCCGATCTCATCAATGGTGAAATCGGAGGTGAATAAGGTCAGAAGATCGTTCTTTGCCCGATAGTTCAAGATCGGGAATAGGACGCTAGAGAAAGCAAAGTCCGATTTGAATTCGTTCCCGAAATCATCGAGCACGAGTAAGGGGGCTTGGCAGAGGGCATTAAAGCGTTCCTCAAAGCCTTTTTTATCGGCGAAACTGAGGTCTTTTAGACTATTGACCAAGGTGCTGGAATCACAAAAGGCGACCGGGGTGTGGCCATCTTCGGCGTAGCTATTGGAGAAACAAGCCAAGATATAGGAACGGCCCGACTTATATTTGCCGCGGACATAGACCCAGTTATGCTCGCTTCCTTTTTGGAGCTTCACGAGGTTAAGGATCAGCGAATTCCGGGTCTTCGTCATATCGACGGAGCGGAGGTCTTTATCTTCCCAGGCTTCGGGGAAATCTTTATAGAGGTAACGGGCTTCAAGGAGTTTCCGAGCGGTCACGACGTGGCAGGGCGAATAATGGCGGTCGACATAACCATCTTTCACTGCGATATCCATCTCAAAATGGCCGGCGGCCTTTTGGCATTTCTCTAGCCCCGGGCACTTCGCGCAGAAATCATGATCCTCCATGAAGTCGATCAAGGTCGCTAAATTATCGTTCACTTGGCCGGCGGAAAGATTGAGCTCCTTAATTTTGGCATACACGGGGGCGTCGTTTTTGAGTTTTTCGAGATATTGCTTTTTGAGTTCAGCGATATCGTCGGTTTTCATCTTGATCGTCGGGATTTTAGCGGGTTCCATAGTTATTTCTTTTTATTATAGAGGTCCGCCAAAGCCTTTTCGACATCTTCGTCGCTCACTTCGGGGTTCGTTGGAGTGGAAGGAGAAGGCGCCGCTGGAGCTTCGGAAGCAGGCTCCGCTAATTTCACGCCTTTTTTCGCCGAGAACTTCTCATTGATTTTCTTCAAATAATCCATCGCGTCGAGCGCGGTCTTGACCCCTTCGCGGGATAGGGCGCCCCCGATCTTATCGATGTAGGCTTTCGAAAGGACGTTGTCGTTCTTTGTGAGAACGAAATCGACGAGGGCATTGATGACGGGGTTGGGAAGTCCTAAGTCAAAACTCAGAGATTGAATAATCTTGAGATCGCTTGACGCGGGCTTATGGCCATTTTGAAGGATCGCCAGCCAATCGGACGGAGCCATTTCGTCCATCATCTGGATCTTTTTGGCGAGGTTGGTGTCGCTAGTGACCGCCGACTTCAAAGTGGTTGGGCTCTGGTGGAGATAAGGGAACTTCAAGGAATCGCGGCAGGCGGCTTCGATCGCGTGGAAGTCGCAGCGTTTCCCTAAGGCGTTGCCCTTTACGAAATGATCGGAAACGATCTGGCCCATCGTGGTCGCGTCGAGCGAATAAAGCGAAGCGAGCCGCTCCGCCTGGATGATTTCGGATTTGCCGAGGTCTTTCTCCGCGATTTGCTCGCTGAGTAAGGCTTTCAAGAAGTCATTGTAGTTAAACGCGGTCTTCACGTGCCCGGCTTGGTGGCCCGAGGCTAAGTAAGTGAGGTTCTTCCCTTGATAGATCGGATCGTCGAAGTCGGGGTTAAAGAAGCTCACGAAGGATTGGCTCACTTCATCAAAACCTTCGACCGGCTTCGCGGTTTGATACTTTTTGGCGAGAGACTCCACCGCATCTTTCCCTAAGTATTTCTTTAAGGTGCCGACAAAGAGGACGTCATCGAAATATTCTTTGGGATCCTTTGGGCTATAGAGGCAATAGATGAAATAGTGAAGGCCATTGCCTTCCTTGTAATACGTTTTGACTAAGCCCGTCGCTTCGAGGGCTTCGACCGCTTTATAGAATTCGCCCGGGGAAAGGAGGGTCTTGGCTAAAAGCTTATCGTGGGTCGAGGTGAGGCCATGGTCATCTTTGGTGGGGTCTTCCAATAAGGTGAGGTAAAGCGCGAAGGCCCTCGCTCCGATGAGCGGTTCATAAAGATCGACGAGGCTGAGGCGATCAAGATCGCTCACTAACCCCATCACCCGCACTTCGTAGAAATCATCAAGCCCAACGTTTTTCATGGTGTTTTCTTGCTTTGCGGGACTATTCTATCTTACTTGCGGTGGATAATCTATGATTTATTCGACCATGTCTAATCTTTTTACCTGTTTTTCACAAAGGAAAAGCCCGGGTTTTATCCCGAGCCTTCGTAAGAAAATTAAGTTTTCCACAATCGAGGGGAAAGATATCCACAAAATCGCTCAGACGTTGATTCCGAGAAGTAGCTTCGCCAGTAACCCAATCCCATAGGATAAGGCCGCGACCCCAAGCGAAATGCCAAGCATCAATAAGAAGTGCTTCCAGAAAGGCTTTTCCTGGGCGACGCTGATGTAGAAATTGAAGAAGGCGATCTCGAGGATCACGATGCTGATCATCACGATGAAGGCGTAGAGATAGGCGTACTCCCCCGCATTGATGAAAAGGAGATAAGGCAGGACCAATAGGGCGACGGTCACCAAGTAGGCCGCACCGGTATAAAGCGAAGACTTGAGGGCGTCTTTATGGCCTTCCGAGCTTTCGGCGAGATAATTGCTCGCCATCATCGATAAGGTCGCGGCGATGCCAGTCACGATCCCGGTTAAGGCGATCGTCTTGCAATCTTGGAGCGAAAAGGTGACGCCGGTGATCGCGCCGGTCAGTTCGACTAGGGCGTCATTGAGCCCGAGCACCATCGCCCCGACATAATGAAGCCGTTCCTCGTCTAAGAGGGCGTAGAGCGTCTTTTCGTGGCGGCGTTCGTCCGCGAGCATTTGGGCGGCCGCCGGGACTTCGGCTTGGAGTTTCTCGTAGCTCGCTTGGCCAAGCCGTTCCCCTTTTTGCATGCTCTTGACGACGAAGGTGAAGCCTAAAAGGACCGTGATGATCCGTTTCCAAAAGACGTGGGCCCGTCTCGTTTTGCCCGTGAGTTTCGCCCACATTTGGTAATGCTGACTTTCATCTTTGCTCATCTGCTCGAGGATTTTGGCATTCTCGGGATGCTTCTTTTGTTGGCGTTTCGCCATGAAATGATAAATGGCCGCGCCGTCGGCCTCATCTTGCAAACTTTTGAGGGCTTGTTTTTGAACCGCTGGACTTAATGCGTTTTCCATAAGTTAACCTCGATTGACATAATCCTAGCGAGATGAGGAAACGCCGACAAGAAAAATGCCGAAAATTTCCCGAGTTTTCCTCTTTTCGCGCTAGAATCCGCCCGCGATTGCTTGCTTTTCCTCCGATGAGAAGAAAAAACATGGTAATTGCATAAACACAATCCTTTAAATGATTTATAATCATTTCAATAGCGAGAGGAAAACTCTAATGATCAAGAAAATCGGTGTTCTCACTTCCGGCGGCGACAGCCCCGGCATGAACTGCGCGACCCGCGCGGTCGTTCGGGCTGGATTAAAATACGGCCTCGAAGTGTTTGGCATTTACGATGGTTACAAAGGAATGGTCGAGGACAATATCAAAAAGCTCGACCGTTCGTCCGTTTCCGATATCGTCAATCGGGGCGGCACGATTTTGCAGACGGCCCGTCTCCCCGAATTCAAACAGGAATCCGTCCGGCAGATCGCCGTCAACAATTTACGAAAGCACGGGATTGATGCCGTGGTCGTCATCGGCGGCGATGGCTCCTATATGGGCGCCAAGAAACTGACCGAAATGGGGATCAACTGCATCGGACTTCCCGGCACGATCGATAACGATATCGCTTCGACCGATTACACGATTGGTTTCGACACCTGCCTCAACACGATCGTCGAGTGCGTCGATAAGATCCGGGATACCACCGAATCCCATCAGCGCTGCGCGATCATCGAGGTCATGGGCAACCACTGCGGCGACCTCGCCTTATTCAGCGGCCTCGCCGAAGGCGCCGAAATGATCATCACCCCCGATCACCCGATCCCGGAAGATGAAATCATGGCGAACCTGAAGGCGATGTCCCAGGCGAAGAAGAAACGCGCGATCGTCATCGTCAGTGAAAAAATCTATCCCGACATTCACGCTTTCGCCGACAAGGTTTCGGCGGCGACGGGCTTTGAAGCCCGGGCCGAAGTCTTAGGGCGGATCCAGCGGGGTGGCGCTCCCTCGGCCTTTGACCGAATCTTGGCCGCTCGGATGGGCGCTTATGCCGTCGACTGCTTACTCGATGGAAAAGGCGGACGCTGCGTCGGCATGGTCGATAACAAAATCGTCGACTATGACATCTACGAAGCGTTAGCGCTTCCGCGCGATAAGCACGTTTCGATGCTCCGTCTCATCGATATCTTAGCCTAATCGAAAGCCGAGCCCCGATCGGCTCGGCTTTTCTCTCGATTTATCCTAAAAGGAGGAATTTCAATGCTTCTCAATATTAGCAAGAAAACCAAGATCGTCTGCACGATTGGTCCGGCGAGCGATACCAAAGAAATGATTTTGAAGCTCTACCAAGCCGGCATGTCGGTGATGCGGGTGAATTTCAGCCACGGCACCCACGAGGAGCAGGAAGCCAAAATCAAGATCGCTCGGAATTTTGAAAAAGAAGGCATCTACATTCCGTGCGCCCTCGATACCAAAGGCCCGGAGATCCGGACCGGCTATATGGAAAATGGCGCGGTTCCCGTTGCCGCCGGTCAAGCGATGCGGGTGGCGATGAGCCCTTGTAAGGGCAACGCCGAACGTTTTAGCGTCACCTATACCTCCTTATATGATGACGTGAAAGTCGGGGACCATCTTCTGATCGATGATGGCGAGCTCGACTTCGAAGTCACGGGCAAAGACGCCAAAGCCCGCGAGATTTTGGTCGTGGCGAAAAACGACCATGTCCTCAAGGACCAAAAAGGCGTGAATGCCCCGTTCTCTCGGCTCAGCATGCCCTTTATTTCGCCCCAAGATGAGCAGGATTTGAAGTTCGGCTGCGAGCATGACATGGATGCGATTTTCGCTTCTTTCACGCGGCGGCCCGAAGATATTTGGGACATCAAAGAAATCTTAAAGAAGTACGGGAAACCCAATATCCCGGTTTTTGCCAAGATCGAAAATCCGGAAGCGGTCGAAAAGATCGAAGAGATCGTGAAAGCCGCGGATGGAATCATGGTCGCCCGTGGCGACCTCGGCGTGGAAATCCCGCCGGAGCAAGTCCCGGTTGTCCAAGCCAAGATCATCAAACTTTGCCGGAAATGCGGAAAGCCGGTCATCACCGCAACCCAGATGCTCGATTCGATGACCAATAACCCCCGGCCGACAAGAGCCGAGGTGAGCGACGTCGCCACCGCCATCAACGAAAGCTCCGACTGCGTGATGCTTTCTGGCGAATCCGCTTCGGGCCATTACCCGGTCCAAGCCGTCGAAATGCAAGCCGCGATCTCGCGGACGATGGAGCAATACCTTCCCTATGAGCAGCTGGCTCGGGAAGCCTATGACACCAGCGAAGGCAGCGTGAACGACGCGATCGCCAACTCGATCGCGAATACCGCGCTATTAATCGGAGCGAAGCTCATCGTGAACTTCACCGAAACCGGCAAGTCGACCTATCGGATCAGTAAGGCCCGGCCTTGCTGCCCCATCATTTCCGTCACCAATAGCCGCACCACCGTCATGCAATCCGCCTGGATGTGGGGCGTTTATTCGGTCTTGTTGAAGACCAGCATGCCCGACTTCATCGAGGAGATGGAAGTCTTAGCCTTAAAGATTGCCCGGGATCTTGATATCCCGGCGGGCGAACCGATCATCATCGCTGGCGGCACCCCCACCGGCGCGGGCAAGACCAACTTCATGCGGATCGTGAACGTGAACTCGGTGAAGGAGCTGGAGTAATCCATGGATCAAATCATTTCCCTCGATATCGGCGGGACCAATACCCGTTGCGCCTTAATCGACGCTTCTTACCAGGTCAAAAACCTCAAGATCAATCCGACGGTGACCGGGACCCTCCAAGGCTTTTTGGATTCGGTCGCCGCGATCATTAAGGAAGTGGTTCCCGTCCCCCAAAGCTGCAAAGCGATTGCGATTGGCGTCCCGGGAAGAGTCCGCTATGACGGCTATATTTACGCGTTGCCCAACATTCATATCGAGGCGATTCCCTTGGCCTCCTATCTCCATGATCTTTTCAAGATCCCGGTCTACGTCAAAAATGACGCTGAGGTCGCGGCTTTAGCGGAGAGCAACGTCGGGCCGTATAAGAAATACCGCTCCCTTTTCTTCATCACGATTTCGACCGGAGTCGGCGGCGCCCTTTGCGTCGATGGCAAACTCCGCAATAGCTCCTACGAAGTCGGGCATACCTTGATGGAGTGCCATGGCGAGATCCATGAGGCGGAGCATATGCTGAGCGGGGCCTATCTGACGCGGCTGGCCAAAGCGAATGGCGTCGAGATCGAAAATGCCCACCAGTTCTTCGATTTGGTGAAAGCGAAAGACCCGAAGATCCTCCCGACCTACCACGATTGGATCGCTTTGCTCGCTGAATTCATCCAAATGAACCAAGACAATTTCGAGCCGGATATCTTCACCTTAACCGGCGGAGTCATGAAATCCGCGGACGTTTTCTTCCTTGATCTCCAAAAGGCTTGCCCCCACTCCCACCTGGAGAAATGCGCGTTCGATCAAGAGGCGGGTCTCATCGGTGCCGCGGTCTACGGTTTCCAAAAGACCAAGTGAAAAAGAGAGGAAAAGCGAGGATGACACCTCGCTTTTTTTCGTGGTAAGAATAACTGATGTGAACCGATTTTCACTTTGAGTTTTCGTTTGCAATTCCTTCGACCGCTTTCGAGGTTTCCTTACAAATCAAACGGGATTGAAAGGACTTTCATTGACAGTAGAGAATATTCATCTTGTAATCAAAACAAGCCAAGCGAATAATGAAGTGCTTACAAGGAGATAACTCCCTATGAAAAGCATTAACAAAGACGGTTCGATCAATAAATTCTCCCAGATCCGGGAAAA
>MVZL01000051.1 GCA_002068375.1 Tenericutes bacterium ADurb.BinA155 | reverse complement strand
GTTGAGGCGAGGCGGTGGGAAATAAAGAAGGATGTGTTATTTTTGGAAAAGCTCAGATACTGCTCATACATCGCCTGCTCGCTAAGAGGATCAAGGGCAGCGGTCGGCTCATCGAGCAAAAGAATCGGCGCGCCTTTATAAAGGGAACGGGCCAGCATCAGCTTTTGGGTTTCGCCTCCGGAGAGGCGAACGCCCGAGAGATCGAAGGTCTGAGTGATGTAGGTATCTTCTTTTTGAGGAAGACTCTCGACTTTTTCCTTGAGGCCAGCCTTGCTCACCGCCGACCAAAAAGCCGCGAGGTTGCCTTCTTCTTTATCGGTGCAGGCCACGTTATTGAACACGGTGAAGGCGAGAGGTTGGCTATCTTGGAATACCGGGGAGACCAAAGCGAAATAATCATCGCGGGAGAATTCTTGGGCGTCGATGCCATTGATGAGGATACGGCCGGAGGTGGGGGCGTATAGTCCAGCGAGGAGTTTGACGAGCGTCGTTTTACCCGCCCCGTTATCCCCGACAAGTGCAATCCGCTCGCCTGGCTTCACGCTGAGCGAGATATCGTGAAGAATTTCGTGATCGCTTCCCGGATAGGTAAAGCAAACGTGTTCGAGGGTGATCGCGATCGGCTTTTGGAGTTTACTGATGTCATGGGTGCTTTCTTTTTTCGGATCAGGAAGGTTTAACGCCTCGCGGAACTGGCCAACCGCAACCCCGAAACGGCGCATGTTATTGAAGGAGACCGTGAAGGAATTGACCCAACTAGAGAATCCCGCAACGATGCCGGTGAGAAAGACAAAGGTTGAAATGTCGATCTTCTGATTAATCGCCATCCCGATGAGAAAGGAATAGGCGATCAGATCGCGGGCCAAAGCAAAGATGCTATCGGACACGCTCCCAAGGAAGAAACGAACCCGCGATTTAAATTCGAGGGCGCCCACTTGCTTCGTGAGGCTATCAAAGAGACTCAAGAACCATTTCTGCAGGCGATAGGACCGGACGTCCTTCGCATATTCCTTCGAGGTGGTGTTGTCGCTCAGAATCTCGCGTCGGTGATAGTTTTCTTCGGACTCCTGTTCGGTTTTGACCATGAAGTTATAAGCCCAGATCCCGATAAGAAGATTGGTCGCGAGCATTCCACCCAAGATAAAGAGAACCCACGGGACATAAATCGCGGTGAGAATCCCATAGACGGTCATGCCGATGATGCCGACATAGAAACCGGGGTATTGTTTCATCATCCCTTCGATCCCAACCCAGTTGCTGTCGAGCGCGGCGAAACCCCGGGTGAAGACCGACCGCTTTTCCCGAATTTCGATATTGGGGTAATCGGTCGAGAGGACCTTCTTCATCAAATCGGCCCAGGCGGTTTCGGACCGGGCAAAGGTGCTGAGCCACTCGTAGCGTTCGTCGACGAGAGCTTGGAGGAGTCCACTCACTAAGAGGGCGCCGCTTAAGGCAAGGATCGTCCAAAGGTATTGCTGGTTATCGAAACCTTGGCTCAAGGCGTAAACGACCACGGTCGAAGTGATAGTGGTGAGGAGCGGAGTGAGGACGCTACAAAGGATCTTCACAAGAAAATAAGGGACATACCACCGGGTGTGACGCTGCCCAACTTTTAAGGTGTAATGGGCGTTAGAAATTGTGGAGTAGCCTTTCTTCATGTCCCTTATTGTCCGCTCGTTCATTGAAAAGGGAAGGAAAAATCGGTTGCGGAACGCTGAATTGGCAGGGGCAAAATAAAGTTGCGGAAACTTCGTGACGATTGGATTTTCAAGGAAATCGTCAAGAAAGAGGCCCATTTGGCGGTAGTTTTGCCGAAAAAGAAGGGCATAATAACTCAATAGAGATTCAAAGGGGAACATGAATCGGCCATCCACTTTCACAGTGCTAAAAGCGGGAGCCCTCATCGGGGGCGTTTTGGTTTTAGCGGTGGCTT
The DNA here is from genome assembly GCA_002068375.1 of Tenericutes bacterium ADurb.BinA155. The sequence goes on along the minus strand of MVZL01000051.1, from coordinate 6,009 downwards.
TGCTCGGCCGGATGGACTTTAGCGAACGGGCGGCTGGAGCGAGCAACTACACCCTCACTCTTACTTCGAGCAATGGCAAAATTACGGATACGACCTCGCATTCCTTTTTGGAGGCGAATGAGGACGCGGTGACCTTAAGCGGAACCTCCATCACGATCCATTATCAAAATTGTATAGCTTCCTCGGGGGCCTATGCCTTGCTCTCTAGCTCCAATGCCTTCCTGTATAACGCTACCGCCTTAACCGGATTAAGTGCGATCACGGTGACCTTTAGCGATGCTGGAAGTGGGGGCTTAAGCCTCTATACTTCCGATAGCACCTCTTTCCAAGGAAGTGCGACGAGCTTAAGTAGTGGGACTGCCGTCAACGTTTCTTCCAATTATTTCAAATTGGCTTCGGTTAGCAGCGCCATCACCATCACCTCGGTCTCGTGCGTTTATAGTTGTCTTAGTTCCACCAACGCGAAAAATTTAAGCACATCCAATTACCTCTATTTCCATTATCATCGAAGCGATGCGACCTACATCAACAGCAATAATGCTTACGGGACTTGGGTCTGGACGAGCGGTAACGGAACCCAATACGCTTTTGACCGAAGTGATTCCTATGGCGTTTATTGGGCTTTGCCTTTGTCGACTTGGGGAACGACGACTACCCTCAATTACATCGTTCACCCCGCCGGAGACTGGAACAACAAAGATCCGGGTGGCGACGAATCCTTGAAGCTCAGCGATTTCGTGGCGGATAGTAATGGCAACTATTCCGTGTACAAGATGAGTGGTTTGACTGGACTCTATGCTTCGGCCGTGGCCGCGATGGCGGATTCCGGAGAAGATACGATCACCGACGGCTCGGATCAAGGCTTGATCCTTCATTGCTTCGACTGGTCGTTAGCCACAATCGAAGCAAACCTTGATGCGATTAAAGCCGCCGGCTATAGCGCGATTCAAACTTCGCCGATGCAGCAGTGCAAAGACTATTCCGCTTCGTGGACCGATACTTCGGGTCAGTGGTGGAAGCTTTATCAGCCGATCGCCTTCAGCATCGCGACTTCTTCCTGGATCGGAACCGAAGGTAGCCTGACTTCTCTTTGCACCGCAGCGAAGACTCGGGGGATCAAGATCATCGTTGATGTGGTGGCCAACCATATGGCGGGCGGTTCTTCGAGCAATACACCCGACTCCCAAGTTGCCGCGTATGAGCCTTACATCTATAACAATCAAAGCTCGACCTTTCATGTCTATAAGGCCGCGGATTGGAATGACACATCCACTTACACCATTACCCACGAAAATATCTGCTGCCCTGATCTTGATACCAGCAATAGCTATGTCCAATCCCGCGTGCTTTCTTATTTGAAGAGTTGTATCGATTGCGGTGTCTCCGGATTCCGCTTTGACGCGGCCAAGCACATCGAAACTCCTTTAGATGGCGATTACGCCTCCGACTTTTGGACGAACACGGCGGTGGCGGCCACGACCTACGCCAAGGCCAAGGGCGTCACCCTCTTTAACTATGGGGAAGTCCTCGATTCGGTTGGATCCTCCCGGAGCCGGAGCTACTACAATAATTATCTCAATGCTTTGACTGATAATTCGGTGGGTTATAAGGTTTTATCCGGCGTGGTTAATCAAAGCGCAGCGACCTCCTCAACCTCTTCTTACCTTGATGGCCAAGCCGCCAGCAAGACCGTGCTTTGGGCGGAAAGCCATGATACCTACATGAATGATTCCGGTAGCAGCAAAAATACGACCCAAGACCAAGTGAATCTCGCCTGGGGCTTAATCGCGGCTCGGGCCGATGCCCATGCCCTCTATTTTGTCCGACCGGGTACGACGATGAATAGCACCTTATCTTCTTCTTACCTTTCCACCAAAGTTAAGGCCGCTAATTCTTTCCATAATCAAATGATCGGGGCGAGCAGCGAGTATGTGAGCAATGATAACTACCATCTGGTTGGAGTCGAACGTTCGGGGAATGGGCTTTACGGAATCAGCCTCGTTGATGTTTCGGGCTATAGTGGCTCCCTCACCTATACTACCCACGTGTTGAGTAATGGAACCTATACCGATCTTTATAGCGGAAACACGTTCACGGTCTCGTCCAATTCCTTGAGCGGGACGATGGCGGATGGTTTAGCGTGCCTCGTGCGGACCGGGGCGTAAAAAAAGAGCGGATCGCTCCGTTCTTTTTTAGACTTCTGTTGATTAAAGGTTAGAGATGGCTAAGACAAAGTAGGCCGTGATATAAATTGCCCAGCCGGCGGTCACAATGATCGAAAGGATGAAGCCCGCATTGGCTAAGCCATGGAGCCGTTTTGAAGGTAATCCTAAATAACCAAAGATGATACCCGCGACCGGAATGAACTCGGCGGCGCAGGCGATCGAGACGATCGCAAACGTATCGGCGCTGCTCCAGCCTTCACGAGCCGGCGTCGCGGTAGGAGTCGGATTTTCTTCGGACTTTGATTCTTGGGACGCCGTCTCTTCCGCTTTGGGGGCTTCGGGTTCAGGCTTATCTTCCGCCTTCACCTCGACGACTTCCGGATCTTTATTGGGATCGGCTTCAGCCGAAAGCGCGGTTCCGCAATAGTTGCAGAACTTATTCTCGTCCGCGTTTTGACGGCCGCATAAAGGACATGTTTTCATCGGGTTTTACCTTCGGCTATAGAATAGGTCGCATTTTCAAAACCACAAGCAACAATTTAAGAATTTTGTTGCTCTGGGGTCTTCGGGCCGTTCATCCGTTCGGGCAAAGCATAAGAAAGAATGAGCGAAATCACGAACATATTGGCAACCGGGTTTTGCATGATGAGCATCAAGTAATTGAGCCACTGGAGATCGCCGGTGTAGGTATTCGCGGTAAAGGCGGGGACCAAGGTGATCCCATAGCCTAAGCCAAGCGCGAGCGAAGTGATCGTGATGTTCTTTTGACCGAGGCCCGCTTTCGACACCATCTGCATGCCGATCACGACGATCGAGGCGAAAAGGTTGACCATACAGCCCCCTAGCACCGCTTCAGGAATCGTCATGAGGAACCGCGAGACCATCGGGAACAACGAGGCGGCAAATAATAAGAGGGTGCCTTGAAGAATCGTGAAACGGTTCACGACTTTCGTTTGGCCAACGATCCCCACGTTTTGGGTGAAGGTGGTTAAAGGAAGAGCACCGAAGCATCCGGCGATCGCGCTGGTGAAGCCATCGCAAGAAAGCCCACCTGAGATTTCCTGGTCGGTCGGGTCACGGCCTAGCCCGGCATTGGCTAAGGAAGAGAGGTCGCCGATCCCTTCAGTGGTGGCGACGAGATAAATCAAACAGACGGACAGGATCGCGCCGATATTGAAGTCGCCCCAAGAGAAACTGATCAAGGTGAAAATCGGCCGAGGGACATTGATCCAATCGGTGACGTGGCTGGCGTTTTCACCGATCATTCCGGAGAAATCGATCATGGCATAAGGGGTGCCTTGGAAGCAAAGCGCGACCAAATAACCGATGATTAATCCCGCCAAGATATTGATGTTCTTCCAAACGCCGGGCATGAAGATATAGAAGAGGAGCGACGAGATCAAAGCGGAGGAGGCGACGACTAAGAAAGGCCAACCCTTTGAGAAATCATAAACCCCATTAACGATCGTGCCAGAATTGCTCGCGATGAATTCGTCAATGCCGACGATCAGCAAAGAAAGCCCGATTCCGAGAACGACGCAGGCCGCGACGATCGGTTTGATGAAACGCCGCCAATATTTAGCGAATAAACCCAGAATGCCAATGAAGAGACCGCCGATGATCACCGAGATGAACATCGTGGGGAAACCATAGATTTTGGCGATGAGGGAGAGCACCCCAACGAAAGTGAAGGATAAGCCGACCACAATCGGGAGCTTGGAGCCGATCCGCCAGATCGGGAAAAGTTGGACCGTCGTGCCGATCGCGGCGACAAAGATGGCGGAACGGATAGCGTTTTCGATCACTTCGTCGCTGAGTCTGCCCCCGACATTGGAAACGGTATAGAGCACGATAAACAATGGGGCGATATTGGCGACAAACATTGCTAAGACGTGCTGAAAGCCGAAGGGGATGGCCTTATTGAAGGGGACCGCCCCATCAAGACGGAAAAGATTGTCATCTTTAGCCCCATGGAAGTAATCGGAGAAACGTTTCCAAAGTTTTTTCATAGCGGTTTATTCTATCTTAGGAGTCCCGCTAAATCTAGAAAAGATGAAAAAGCCTCGAATCTCTTCGATGAGGTTCAAGGCTTTAGCACGTTCCCCCTCATTGGGGCTTAATCCCTAATGGACCGGTGCCACCTTTATTGTCCGTTTGGTTAACACTTTTGTCAAATCCGGTGAGAAGGCTAGCCCGATAAGCCTTAAAGGCTTATACTCTTCAGTATGGATTTCTCAGGTTGGGAAAAACTTTCCCTTGTCGATTACGATGACAATATCACGACGACGTTATTTATGGCCGGCTGCGGGTTCCGTTGCCCCTTCTGCCACAATAGCGATTTGGTCTTGCGTCCCCAGGAAGCTCCGACGATCCCATGGGAAGAGATCATGGCTTACCTCAAGAAGCGCCAAGGCGTCCTCGATGCCGTGTGCGTGACCGGGGGCGAACCGACCTTGATGCCAGACCTCATTGATAAGCTCAAAGACATTAAATCCTTCGGTTACAAAGTGAAGCTCGATTCCAATGGATCGAACCCAGAGGTCTTAAAGAAGGTCGTGGCTCTCCATTTGGTGGACTACATCGCGATGGACATCAAAAATAGCCCGGAAAAGTATGGGTTAACGACCGGAATCCCCAAATTGAATCTCGACCCGATCAAAGAATCCGTGAGCTTCATTATGAGCTGTGGGGTCGCTTATGAATTCCGAACCACCATCATCGATGAGTTCCATACCGAAAAGGACATGGAAGCGATCGGGCAGTGGATCAAAGGGGCCAAGCGTTACCGGCTCCAACGCTACATCGATAACGAGCATTGCATCCAGCATGGCCTTCATATGGTCAGCAAAGAAAAAGCGGAGAAGTTCCTTGAGATCCTAAAACCCTATCTCCCCGATGTTGGATTAAGAAGCTACGACTGAAGCCAACAAAAAACCTTCGGAATGTCGATCCGAAGGTTTTCTTTTTATTTCAAGGTGTTGAGATAGTTCGCGCAGCTGACCGCGGCGATCGCACCATCGCTGGTCGCGGTGATGACTTGACGGATCTTTTTGACTCGGCAATCTCCGACCGCATAGATCCCCGGGGTCTTGGTCGCCATGAGCTCATCGGTTTTGATGAATCCCTTTTCGAGATCAGCCCAATCTTTGAAGGCTTCGTTATGAGGGAGCTGGCCGATGGCAATGAAGGCACCGGCACAGCTGAACTCTTTTTTCTCATGCGTTTTAGTATCTTCAAAGACGCACCCCGTGAGTTCGTTTTCGCCTTTGAACTCGACGAGACTGAGATTATGAAAGTATTCGACGTTGGGCAGCTTCTTCATCGTCTTCACCAAGATGTCATCCGCAAAGAAATGGTCGAAGAGGGTGCAGATGGTGACCTTGTGGCAAACATCGGAGAGGAGGATCGCGTATTGAAGCGCGGTATTGGCGTCGCCGATGAGGACCACATCCTTGCCTTTATAGAACGCCCCATCGCAGGTCGCGCAATAGGACACGCCCTTGCCGGTGAGTTCTTCCTCGCGAGGATTGCCCAGTTTCCGGTGTTCGCAGCCCGTCGCGATGATGACGCTCCGACCTTCGTGCTCGCCATAGTTGGTTTTGACCTTGAAGCCGCCTTCGATCTTTTCGATCGCTTCCGCCTCCTCAAGCTCAAATTTCGCTCCGAGCGAGGTGATTTGGTCGAAAAGCTGCGAGGAGAAATCTAGCCCCGAGATTGATTTGATCGAAGGAAAATTCTCTAAGCGTGGCGATTCGGCGATTTGGCCGCCGAAGTTTTCTTTTTCCAAGAGCAAGACCGACTTGCCCGCCCGTAAGAGATAGAGGGCGGACGTCATCGCGGCGGG
>MVZL01000050.1 GCA_002068375.1 Tenericutes bacterium ADurb.BinA155 | reverse complement strand
ACCAGCCATGAATCGATCGTTCCGAAGACCGCCGAACTCTTAGATGCGGCAAGACGTTACCACGTCCCCGTTATTTTCTGCAATGACGCCCATATTAAAGGAATCGATCATGAACTGAAACTTTGGGGTGACCACGCGATCGCCGGCACTAAAGGGGCCGAAGTGATTCCGGAGCTAAAACTCTCAAAGGGCGACTATGTCGTTCCCAAAAGACGTTATAGCGGCTTCTTCCATACCGACCTCGATCTTTTATTAAAGGAATTAGGGGTGGACACCGTCATCATGACGGGCCTTCATACCCACATGTGCGTCCGTCACACTTCGGCCGATGCGTATCAGCTCGGCTATAACGTGGTCGTGGCCAAAGACGCGACCAATTCGTTCACGGAAGAAGACTACACCTATGGCCTTAAATACCTTCACGAGGTTTACGGGGCCGAGATCAGCGATGTGGCCACTTTGATCCAAGAATTCAAAAAGCGGTAAGACGAAAAAAGAGGGTCCTCGCGATGAGGATCCTTTCTTTTTTTTGCCTCCAAAAAACGGGCTCACCCTTTCAAGGAAAGGGAAGTCATGCTAAACTTTTCGCCATAAAGGGGAGTAGCGTCAAACCTTCCTTCCGTCAACACGGTGAACCTGGGTTCATCCGGAAGAGGGCAGCACACCAAGCTTCGCAAGACCTTTACACGGAAGTTTCTCTCGCGAGAGACTCCTTAAAGGAGACATAGTCATGTTTGAAGACAAATCGGCGGCCAAGACGTTAGAGAATTTTAAGGTGGATCCCGCCAAAGGCTTAATGCCGGGCGAAGTCGAGAATAAGCAGAAGATCGAAGGTCCGAATAAGCTGACCGAGAAGAAGAAAAAATCGCTGTTCCTTATTTTCTTAAGCGAGTTCAAGGACCCGATGGTGATCGTCCTTTTCATCGCCGCCCTCATTTCCTTAGGGATTGGCATCTATAACGCGGTGACCGCCTATCCTCCACGCGCTTATGGTTTTGAAGATATGGCGGACGTCATCATCATCTTCGGAGTCGTGATCCTTAACGCGGTCATCGGAACCATCCAAGAAGGCCGGGCCGAAAAAGCGCTTGAAGCTTTGAAGAAACTCTCTTCGCCCACCGCGACGGTTCGCCGGAATGGCCAACTGGTCGAAGTGAAGGCGGAAGAGCTAGTCCGCGGCGACATCGTGATCCTCGAAGAAGGACGCACGGTCCCTGCCGATTTGCGTTTGATCAAGTCTTTTAACCTCAAAACCGATGAGTCTTCGTTAACGGGAGAATCGCTCCCGGTCGAGAAGGATGCGGACATCGTGATGAGCGATCAAGTCGGCATCGGCGACCGCGTGAACGAAGTCTTCATGTCGACCCCGATCGTCTACGGCCGGGGCGAAGGCGTGGTCATCCATACGGGAATGTATACCGAAATCGGCAAAATCGCTTCGGCCCTCGAAGGGAACGAAGACGAAGATACTCCGCTCCAAAAGAACTTAGCGAAACTCTCCAAATTCTTGGGCTATCTGACCCTCGGCATCGTCGTGCTGATGTTTGGCGTTTCCTTAATCCATGAAGCGGTCGCCGGGACGTTATCCACCGATTGGCCTCAGGCTTTACTGAACGCGGTCGCCTTAGCGGTCGCGGCGATTCCAGAAGGACTACCGGCGGTGGTTACCATCGTTTTGGCGATGGGCATGCAGAAGATGGTCAAGGTCAATACGATCGTCCGGCGGCTCGCCTCGGTTGAAACTCTCGGCGCCGTTTCGGTCGTCTGCTCCGATAAGACCGGCACCCTCACCCAGAACAAGATGACGGTGGTCAAAGCCTATTGCGATGAGAGACTCGTCGATAAAGAACACTTCGATAAGAATCATTTAGGTTTGCTTGCCGAAGGGATGTCCCTTTGCAGCGATGCCACGGTTGATGGGGGTATTTATGGCGACCCGACCGAAGTCGCGCTGGTCGAATTCGCCAATGGCTTCAACATGCACAAGGCCGACCTCGAAAAAGCGACCCCGCGTATCGATGAATTCCCCTTTGACTCGGTCCGGAAGATGATGTCGACCCAGCATCAAAAGGGCGATAAGAAAGTCGTCTACACCAAAGGGGCGATGGATCAGATCCTCAAGAACACCACCCAGATCATGGTCGGAGGCAAAACCCGTCCGATCACCCAAATCGATTTCGATAAGATCGCGAATGCCGCCGCGGTGATGGCGAGCGAAGCCCTCCGGGTCCTCGCGTTAACCATCTCCTATCAAGAAGGCGAGATCCAAGAGAAGAATTTGATCTTCGTCGGTCTCGTCGGCATGGTCGATCCGCCGCGTGAAGCCGCCAAACCGGCGGTCGCGACCTTTAAGAAAGCCGGCATTACGACCATCATGATCACCGGCGACCATAAGGACACCGCCTTTGCGATTGCGAAGCAACTCGGCATCGCCGAGAAGCCCGAACAATGCATGTCGGGCGATCAGATCGATGCCTGCAGCGAGAAGGAACTCCAAGAAAAGGTGAAGACCGTGCGCGTGTTCGCCCGGGTTTCCCCTCAGAATAAGGTCTCGATCGTGAAAGCGATCAAGGCGAATGGCAACATCGCGGCCATGACAGGCGATGGCGTCAATGACGCCCCATCGCTCAAGTCCGCCGATATCGGCATCGCGATGGGCATCACCGGCACCGACGTCGCGAAAGGCGCGGCCGATATGGTCCTCACCGATGATAACTTCGCCTCAATCGAAAAAGCGGTCGAAGAAGGCCGTGGCATTTACGCGAACATCCGGAAGACGATCCTCTTCCTCATCAGCAGCAACATCGGCGAAGTCGTTTGCATGTTCGTCACGATCGCGCTTGGCTTACGGTGGCCCCCGCTCATCGCGATCCACTTGCTCTGGGTGAACCTTATCACCGATAGCTTACCGGCGGTCGCTCTAGGCGCCGATAAGAAGCCGGACGACATCATGAACGATCGGCCCCGCGACCCCAAAGAATCCGTTTTTGCCCATGGGGGTTACGCGATCACCTTCGGTTATGGAGCCTTAATCGGCGTCGCGACCTTGGCCGCCTTCGTTCTCATTCCCTGGAGCAAAGGGTATTTCACGATCGATCAACTCAATCAATACTTCGCGGTCACTCAGACGATCGATGGTCGTTCGGTTCAAGTCAACCTTGAAGATGCTCGGTCGATGGCCTTCTGCGTCCTCAGTTTCTCTGAGCTCTTCCACATGCTAGGCATGACCGATGTCCGCCATAGCTTCGTCCGAGTCTTCAAAGATAAGAACCTCTTGCTTTGGGTCGCCTTCTTCCTTGGCGCGGGTTTACAAGCCTTCGTCATCCTGACTCCGGGGGTCAACGACTTCTTCAAAGTCTATTCGATCGATGGCTTGGAATGGCTCTATGTCGGTCTTCTTTCCATCGCGCCCTTGCTCGCGCATGAGGTGGTGGTCTTCGTCCTTTGGATCAAGAAGAAGGTCGCTATGAAAAAAGCGAAAGCCTAATCAGAAAACGAGGGAGCAGGTCCGCCCGCTCCCTCTTCTTTCGCTAATTCACTTGTGAAGAGTGGGCTTCTAGGTCTATATTAATTACCGCGCGCCGACGTAGCTCAATTGGCAGAGCAACTGAATCGTAATCAGTAGGTTGGAAGTTCGATTCTCCTCGTCGGCACCATCGAAAAAGACAGTCCCAAAGCTTGAGGCCTTGGGACTTTTCTTTTTGAGCCTCATCGCATTCCGATTCGGCTTAACAAATTGACGAAAATCCATGGTATTTCATTGACTTACGTAAGGAATGGCGTTGAATTAATAGCAATGGATCGCGTGATCAAAGCGAAACTGACGTTTCTCCATCGCCATTTTGGTTTTCCGGTGTTTTCTTTAAAGGAAATCCAAGCGATGTATGAAGGCCGTTACTTCGACCCGCTGGATCCAAGTTATCTCCACTTGGTCGCTCTATCGGAAGAGCTCTGCCGACAATACCGCCAAATCTATGGATCCCTGAAGCAAAAGGCTTCCTTATGGACCTTAGCCCGGAACTATTTGGCCTTGGCCCATCTTAGACGCTGGCTTTGCCCCCATCATCATGGCTCCTTACTCCTTCGCGGCGGGGCAAATTTCCTGATCGGCCAAGTCGACTTTGGAAAGGGCGATTTCGCCAATATCGATCTCCAAGTGAATCCCACTTGCTTAGTGAGCTTAGGCTCCAGAGTCCGGATCGGACCTCACGTGACTTTGGGTTCGGCCACGCCCGAAAGCAAAAACGGGAAGATCCGTTTCGCCCCCATCAAAATCGAAGAAGATGGGTGGCTTGGCTTTGGGGTTACGGTCAATTCGGGCGTGAGCCTAGGGAAACAAAGCGTCGTCGGGGCCGGGGCCGTTATGACGTCTTCTTTCCCCGCGGATTCTTTGGCCTTAGGTCAGCCAGCGACATTAAAACGGAATCTTGAAGAAACGCCTCATGTCTCGAATCCGATCGCTCTTCCGTATTCGCCTGAAGAAAAGGCGAGGTTAAAAGCCTTATTGACCCGGCTTGGCTTTAAGCGGAGTTGGCCCCGATATGAGGCCTTCCTCGATGGCCAATTCGTGAATGTCGGGAACCTGAAGCTCGGCCGGATCTTTTTGCTCACCCATCGTTTAGCGGGCGAATATAGCGATCCCAGGACGAGCGAAACCCGCCGTGAGGAAATCCTGAAGCTTCTTTTCCCCTTGCAGGGCCCGCATTTCAAAGCGGGGAAAACCCTCTACGTCGATTTGCTCGGCACCACCCGCTTCGGGGCGAACGTCACGATTGGAGATGGCGACTATTTTAGCGGAAACCTTGTCTTTGAAGATAACGTGAAGCTAGGCGATAACGTCGGCTGCTTCTGTAGCTCCCATTATCTCGATTATCGGAAACGCCAATTCACCTATTCCTTAAAGGAAGGCTTCACCGAGTGGGACCGGCCCGATGGGCTTTTGGTGAAAGCGGGCGTCACGATCGGAAGTGGGGCGATGCTGATCCCTAACTCGATTCTCACCGAAGATGTCGCGCCGGGCGCTTTAGCGAGATCCCATCATCACCCTGCCCCTTCGCCCAAATGAACTTCCGATTTTGATTGCCTTTTTTCGAAAGCTGCCTATAGTAACGTTGAAAAGCGTAGACGAGGAAGAGTAATCCTCGCGGAACCTTCTAGAGAGCCCCCTTGGTGGAAACGGGCAGGTGAAACGAGAACGAACATGGCCTCTGAGCCGCGGGAGCGATAAGTAGTTCCCCCTGGGTCCGCCCATTAAAGCGGAAGGGTGTAGATGCACTCGACAAGGTTAAGGTAGCGATATCTTAGCGAATTAAGGTGGTAACACGAGAAATCCTCGTCCTTAAAATGGCGGGGATTTTTATTTGATAAAAGCCCCGACGGAAAGAAGAGCCATGCCGATTCTTGAAATCTCTCATCTCAGCAAGTCCTTTGGTAAGGACAAAGTCCTCGATGACATCAATCTTAACGTCAACGCGGGCGATATCTTCGGAGTCCTTGGCCTTTCGGGCGCGGGCAAAAGCACCTTGGTCCGCTGTATCAATGGCTTAGAGTCCTACGACGAAGGAGAAATTCTTTTTGAAGGAAAACTCCTCAGCGACCCGAAGCACCCGATCGCCCGAAGCGACCGCAATAAGATCGCGATGATCTTCCAAGGCTTCAACCTGCTCGACCAAAGCGACGTCCTCCAAAACGTGATGTTCCCCTTAACGTTAACCCACCAAAAAGACGGGAAGGAGAAAGCCTTAGCCGCCTTAAAGAAAGTGGGGCTAGCGGAGAAGATCCATGCCTATCCTTCGACCCTAAGCGGTGGGGAGAAACAGCGGGTCGCGATCGCAAGGGCTCTTGTGAGCGAACCGAAGATTCTTCTTAGCGATGAAGCGACTTCCGCCCTCGACCCCGAAACCGCGGAAGGAGTGCTGAACCTCTTAGAAGAACTTAGTCACGACCTTCATCTCACGATCATCCTCATCTCCCATCAGATGAGCGTGGTCGAGTCGATCTGCCAAAAGGTCGCGATCCTTAGTCAAAGTAAGCTGGTGGAGCAAGGGCCGCTTAGCGAAGTCTTCCTTAATCCCCAGAGCGAAATCACGAAGAAGCTGATCTATGCCGGCCATATCAAGTCCACCCTCGATAACCATAAGATGCTCCGGCTCCGCTTCGACGGGACCGTCGACACCCCGCTTCTCGCCGATATCGTCCAAAGCTGCGGGATCTTGGTGAGCGTCCAATACGCCGATAGCAAGGTGATCGAAGGCAAAGTCTATGGCCAACTCATCATCAAGCTCCCCGCCGAGAAGAAACAACTTGAGAAGCTTTACTCCTATCTCAAGATTCACCAAGTCTCCTATGAGGAGGTGAGCGCCTAATGGATATCGGAACCTTATGGCAAGCGACCTATGAGACGATCTTCATGACCCTCATCGCGACCTTCCTCGCCTATGCGGTGGGCCTCCCCTTAGGAAGCCTCCTCTACCTCACCGGGAAGAAGGGCCCGAGGCCCAATCCGTGGATCAATATCCCACTCGGTATACTAGTGAATATCGTTCGGAGCATTCCCTGTTTGCTCCTCATCGTGATGCTCCTTCCCCTTAACCGGGCGATCTTCCAAAAAGGGACCGGGTCCTGGTGGACCATGATCATCCCCTTATTCGCGGCGAGCTTCGGCTTCGTCGCCCGAATGGTCGAATCCTCCTTAAGTGAGACCGCGACCGGGGTGGTCGAGATGGCTCGTTCCTTCGGGGCGAGCGATCGGCAGATCCTCTACAAAGTCTGCTTCAAGGAAGCGCGGCCTTCGCTCCTCATGGGTCTAGCGGTCTCCTCGATCTCCATCCTAGGTTATACGGCGTTTGCTTATGACTTCGGTGGGGGTGGGCTCATCGCTCTCGCCTATCAAAGTTACATCCAGCACACCTCGACTTATCTCTCCAATCCTATGATCTACATCATCACCGCCCTCATCGTGGTTTTGGTCCAACTGATCCAAGAAGGCGGCATTCTCTTAGCCAAAAAGACCGATAAAAGAAAAGGAATCAACTCATGAAAAAAATAGCAATACTTCTCCCTCTGACCCTCGCCTTAGTGGGCGGGAGCCTCGCCTCTTGCGGCGATAGCTCGCACACCATCAGCGTCTGCGCTTCCGAAATCCCCCACGCCAAAATCCTGAACGAAGCGGTGAAGCCACTCCTGAAGAGCGCGGGCTATGACCTTAATGTCACCGTCCTCGATTGGAGTTTGCAGAATGAGGCGGTCGCTAGCGGAGACTACGACGCGAACTATTTCCAGCATGCGCCTTATCTTGCCACCTATGATGGCACGGTGCCTTTGGCCGCGGCCTGCAAAGTCCATTTCGAGGTCCTCTGCCTCTACGCTTCGAATGTGAGTCACAAGACCCTCGCCGATGGCGATTCGATCGAACTCGTGGATGACCCTTCCAATATCGAGCGGGCTTTAAAGCTTCTAGCTTCCTATAACGTCCTAACGATCAACGCCGCGGACTATGATGCTTCCGGAAACTTCACCAATTTCTCGATCACCAATCCAAACTCAGGGGTGACCTTTAGCTCCGATTACAGTAAGTGCAGCTTAAAGTGCATTAAGGAATCATCGCTATGCGCCGCCCTCCCGGACTATAGCTTCGGGATCATCCCGGGCAATACCGCGATGACGGGATTAGAGAATTACACCAGCAAGATCGCCCTCAGCGAAAAAGTCGATGCGGCCACCCTCGATCTAAGGGCGAACCTCATCGCGGTCAAAAAGGATAATCTGAAGTCGGCCAAAACTTTAGCCTTGGTGAAAGCCCTTGGCGATGCCTCGATCGGGACCTACATCAGCAAAACCTTCGGGGACTCGGTCATTTACCATTACGTCGATCTCCTCGACTAAGTCCGCTTCCCTTTCTCTCCGTGCCGAGAAATCCTCACGGAGAGAAGGAAGCAAAACTCCCCTTGTTTCTTCAAGGTCGGGTTATTATAATAGCGTAGCCGTCAGTGAGACGGCCCTAGCGATTGGGTGTTTAGCTCAGCTGGGAGAGCATCTGTTTGACGTACAGAAGGTCATGGGTCCGATTCCCTTAGCACCCACCAATCGAAAGAAATGCGGATAAGCCTTGCGCTTGTCCGCTTTTTTCGTCTAGCGTAAT
>MVZL01000049.1 GCA_002068375.1 Tenericutes bacterium ADurb.BinA155 | reverse complement strand
TTGTAGGACATCGCCATGAGGGCGAGGTTCTTCTTCGCTTCCTTCTTGCCGGAAGCGGTGAACTTATTGATTGAGCCGGTCTGCGAGGACTTGCTGGCCTGGCCGCCGGTATTGGAATAGACCTCGGTATCGAGAACTAAGACGTTGACATCGCCTTCGCTCGCGAGAACGTGATCGAGTCCGCCGTAGCCGATATCGTAGCTCCAGCCATCGCCGCCGATGATCCAGACCGATTTATCGATCAGATCGCGGTAGTAATTGCGAAGTTCCTTGATCGCGACGTTCTTGCTCTTCTCGACCCCTTCCATCAGTTCAGGGACGATGCCCCGGACGACTTCGCGGGCTTTGATGTTCGCAAGGTACTTTTCGATGAGAGCTTTGAGTTCCGGCTCGACATCATCGGCCGCTTCAGCCGCTTTCAAGATCCGAACGATGTTCAGCATCTTGTAGTCGGTCGCGATCCGCATGCCATAACCGTATTCGGCGTTATCCTCGAATAAGCTGTTGGCCCAAGCAACGCCATTCCCATCCTTATCGGAGACGAACGGAGTAAGCGGGGTCGAGCCGCAATAAATCGAGGAGCAGCCGGTCGCGTTAGCGACGAGCATGTCTTTGCCGAAGAGTTGGCTCACGAGGCGGTAGTACGGCGTTTCGCCGCAGCCCGCGCAGGAGCCCGAGATCTCCATGTACGGCATTAAGAAGCCCACGCCTTTCACGGTATTGGTCGGGAACTTATCGCTCTTATAAGCGACGTGCTTATAAAGGTAATTGGCCCCTTCTTCTTGGGCGAATTGAGACTTGGCTTCGACCATCTTGAGGGCGAAGTGGTCATTGTTGGCAGCTTTCGCCGCCTTATTGGCCATACATTCGGAAGCGCAGAGTCCGCATCCGACGCAGTTTTCCGGCGAGACTTGGATCCGGAATTGTAATCCGGCAACCGCGGGTCCGCCCACCGCGGGTTTCACCCCGGCCTTCACGATTTCCGGCGCGGCCTTTAATTCGTCGGCGTTCAGTAAGAACGGACGGATCGTGGCGTGCGGGCAAACGAAGGCGCATTGGTTGCACTCGATGCAGTATTGCGGATTCCATTGCGGAACCTGATCCGCGATGGCCCGTTTCTCGGTGAACGTGGCGTTATTCTCCATCGTGCCATCGAGAAGTTCGAACTTGGTGAATTCGGAAGTCGGGATATCATCGCCATCGAGTTCGCCGACGACGTTGACGTATTCGTCATAGTAAGGATCGCCGACTTCGGTGTGTTTACGGCCAGCGGGGAGCTTCGCCCAAGCCGGATCCACTTTGATCTCGCGGAGGCCTTCGGCCCCGGCATCGATCGCTTTGTAGTTCAGCTCGACGATGTCCATGCCTTTCTTCTGGTAGGACTTTAAGGCGAATTTCTTCATCCAAGCGACCGCTTCATCATATTTCATGATGGATTCGTTGAGCTTGAAGAAGGAAGCCTGCAGGGTGGTGTTGGTGTGACGGCCCATCCCGATTTCGGCCGCGATCTTGTTGGCGTTAATGACGTACATCTTGGCGTGTTTGGTGGCTAAAAGGTACTTCATCCGATCCGGCATCGATTTGACCAAAGTCGCATCGTCCATGTCGGTGTTAAGTAAGAAGGTTCCGCCCTCTTTGAGGTTATTGACCATGTCGAAGCGGAAGATGTAGGTATCAAGCGAGCAGGAGACGAAGTCCGCGTTCTTGACATAGTAAGTCGAGTGAATCGGCTCTTTGCCAAAGCGTAAGTGCGAACGGGTGACACCGCCAGCCTTGCGGGAATCGTACTGGAAATAAGCCTGAGCATACTGGTGGGTCGCGTCGCCGATGATCTTAATCGAGGACTTGTTGGCCGAGACCGTGCCATCGCTTCCTAAGCCATAGAAGAGGCAGGAAGTGTAATTGTGTTTGACGGTGAAGCTTTCATCGAGCGGGATGTTGAGGTGGGTCAGGTCATCGTTGATGCCAACGGTGAAACCATTCCACTGCTTCTTCGCATCGAGGAAGTCATAGACAGACTTGATGTCCTTGGGTTGAGTATCTTTGCTCGATAAGCCATAACGGCCACCGAGAACGACCTCAATCTTGCGGCCGACTGCGGTCAGAGCGGTCACGACATCTTCATAGAGCGGTTCGCCCGCCGCACCCATTTCCTTGGTGCGATCGAGGACCGCGATCTTCTTCACCGAGGCTGGAATGGCGGCGGAGAGAAGCTTCGCGCTGAACGGACGATAGAGGTGAACGCTTAAGACGCCGACCTTCTCGCCTTTTGCGGTTAACGCATCGACGACTTCGCGAGCACATTCAACGCCACTGCCCATCGCGATGATGATCTTGGTGGCATCTTTGGCGCCGAAGTAGGAGAACGGAGCATATTCCCGTCCAGTGAGACGAGAGGCTTCTTTGAAGTACTTCTCCGCCACTTCGATCACGTGATCATAGTGGAGGTTCTGAGCTTCGCGAGCCTGGAAGTAAATATCATCGTTTTCCGCGCCGCCGCGAGTCACGGCGTGACCATGCGGGTTAAGAGCGCGTTTACGGAATTCTTCGACTTTGTCCATCGGAAGGAGTTTCTTCCACTCTTCCGGATCGACGAACTCGACGTTCTGGACTTCGTGCGAGGTGCGGAAACCATCGAAGAAGTGCATCACCGGGACTTGGCACTCAATCGCGATAAGGTGGGCGATCGGGGCTAAATCGGCGATTTCCTGAACCGAGTTGCTGCAGATCATCGTGATCCCGGTCTGACGGCAGGCGTAGATATCGGCCTGATCGCCGAAGATCGAGAGGGAGCGGGAAGCTAAGCTACGGGCGGAGACATGAAGGACCGCCGGGAGAAGCTCGCCGCACCACTTGTAGAGGTTCGGAATCATGAGGAGTAAGCCTTGCGAAGCGGTATAGGTCGTCGCAAGCGCGCCGCCCTGGAGGGCGCCGTGGACCGCGCCGGACGCGCCGGCTTCGGACTGCATTTCGACGACTTTGACCGGCGAACCAAAGAAGTTCTTTTGTCCTTTGGAGGCCATCACGTCGACGAGTTCCGCCATCGGGGAGCTCGGAGTGATCGGGTAAATGGCCGCTACTTCAGTGAAGTAGTAGCTTTCCATTGCCGCCGCGGTGTTGCCGTCGACGGACTGGAACGTCTTTTTGATTTCTGCCATTCTATGTGAAATCTCCTTAACGGTTTCAAGTATAGTCTCTGATTACTTTGTAATCAATTCACCAAAGGGCTGAAACCCTTTTCATCTATGAAAAAAGCCCCCACCGTGCGGTGAGGGCGTAATCGGTATGTCGGTGAAGATTAGGCTGATAAGAGTTCCAGCGAAGTAATAATAGCGTACATGCTGAAGTTGATGGTGATGGTCTTGCCCGCAGTGAAGGTGAAGTCGAGGGCACGATCTACCGTCGCATCGGCCGCCACAAGTGTCTGAGCCGTTCCGGCATTGACCGTGATGGCCGCAAACTTGGTCGAACTCCAGGCCCGAACGCTCATCTTAAGGTGGGCAACATCAGAAGTCGTGGTGAAAGCCAAGACACCCGCGACCGTACTAGTGCCAAGTTTAAGACCTTGAATTTTCGGTCCTTGAGTCGTATTGGCTTCTTGGACTTTAGTCGCAGTTTCAACGCTGGCGACGACATTGGCGCCGCTCGCGATGTAGGTCGTATTCTTGAAAGCTGCAAGCATCGAGGTGGCGTCAAAGACACCCCAACCGGTCGCTGCAGTTTCGGTGCTGGCATCCGGAATCTTGCTGAAATCATATTTGGTCAGCGAAGAAGTCGGAACCGCCGCTTTAACGGTCACGCTATATTCGCCAATCTTGGTCGAGTCAGCGACCGAGGCGGCCGTGATCTTCACGGTGCCTACGGCAACGCCAGACACAAGGCCAGTCGCATCGACCTTGGCGATCTTCTCGTCGACCGAGGCCCAAGTGACAAGCGGGTTCGCTCCAACCGGAGCCACCGCCGCCGCAAGCTGAGTGCTCGCGCCGACTTCAACTTCGGCCGATCCACTGACGGTGACGCCAGTCGGCGCGGCATAGTTCGGAGTCGCGGCGTAGACATAAATCGAAGCAAAACTCTTGGAGCTATTGTAGCCACCAAAGTAGAAGTTCAAGGCATATTCAACACCCGAATAGATCGAGAATTCCGAGGATAGTCCGCTCGGCTCGATCTTAAGATCGCTGCCTTCAACGTTGAAGAACGGATAAGTTCCATCCATTTGAGCTTTGGCCGTTAAGGTCAACGGGACGTTGCTCGAAGTCGCAAACGGAGCGGTCTCTTCAGTCTTCGATCCAGCGGCGGCCTTCCACTGTTCAGCGAGCGCAGCCGTCATAACGGTTTCATCGGCAATCGCCGGGGCGGTGCCATCGGCTTTCGCGATGGAGTTGACTTTGGTGCCTTCCCAAATCGAGAAATACGGAGCGACGGTGACATTCGCCGCGACAAAGTCGCCAAGTTTGTAGGCCGAATCAAGCGCGACATAAACATAGAGAGAGCCAGTGCCATCATCGAGGACGAAGCCTTTGGTGGTCACCGCGGTGATAACCGCCTTGATGTCATAATCGCCCGAAGCAGTGATGGTCTGAATCCCAGTTTTCGGGGCTTCGGAGGTGCTGCTCGGAATGGAAGTCGTCGATGTGGTTCCGGCCGAAGTTGTCCCGGCGGAAGTTGTCGATGTGGTTCCGGCCGAAGTTGTCGTGGCCGAAGTTCCTTTAGAGGTGGTAGCAGCGCTACTTTCACTTGAAGTGACACTCGGGACGACCGAAGAAACAACACTCGAGTTGGTGTTGCCGCAGGCAGTCAAAGCGAGCAGCGAGGCTGCCAAGGCAAAGACCGCAATCTTTTTTTGCATATTTTTGAATACGCTCCTTTTCGGGATAATGGTAACGTTTTCTAGCCCTATTAGCAACCCTAATAATTGAAAAAGGTGCCCACGGCACCTCTTTTTTCTCGAAAATCTACTTCCGATGTTTTTTTCGCGACTTTCGTTTGCGTTTCGCGATCTCCGCCGCCACTAATTTCTGGAGAACTTTCAAATCCTCGTCGGTGAAGGTGACCGTCGGATCGACGAGACCGCCGATCGAAGTCATTTTTTTAATGACGAAATCCGGGATGCCGGTGTATTCGCTGAGTTCCCGCTTCGTCACCACCACTCGTTTCTCCTTGGGCGCGGCGTCTTTCGGG
The DNA here is from genome assembly GCA_002068375.1 of Tenericutes bacterium ADurb.BinA155. The sequence continues at coordinate 3,076 of MVZL01000049.1, read as the reverse complement.
GCGGCCGGAGCGATATACTCCTCCATCGCCGGAAGGAAATTTCGGATATTGATCGAGGGATCGAATTTGATCATCGGATCGAAATAAACCAAGATGTCGCTGAGGACATCGGGATAAAGACCGACCAGTTTCGAAAGGCGATCGAGGGTGATGACTTTTTGGGAGCTGCGTTTCACCGCCCCGACAATCCGTTTGATTTCCGCGATCTTCGGTTTATCCATGATGGTTATTTGCCGCTAAGAGGGATTCCGTTAGGGAAGCTAACATCGCTCGTCGACTTGCCTTTAAGGTAGACGCTATAGCTCGAAAGCGTAATGGCCATCGGCGAAAGGTCATCGACGACCTTCACCGCATATTCGGTGATGTTGTATTTGGTGACGGAGTCGCTGCCTTTTGTCGTGACGGTGACCCGTTTGGAATAATTGGTGAACGCCCATTTGTCATTGAATTGGTCGAGGGTGATATATTCCGAAGTCTCGGTGGTGCTTTGGTCCGTGTCGTAAACGGTCCGGAGGGTATAGCCCGCGGTCGTCCCCGCGATTGAACGCGATAGGCTTAAGGACGCCATGTTCGGGAAATCGGCCTTGGTCTTGCCGACATAGCCTTGCATCGCGGTATAAGCGGCTCTTAGGGTCGCATAATCGTTATCGATCAAAGCTTTCGCCGCCGCCCGCTCCTGGCTTAAATCCGCCGCGACATCGGTGAGCATCGCTTTTTTGGTGGTGAGGTTCACAAGGAAATACTGAGTGACGGTTCCGGTCTGCCGGGTCAAACCGACATAGCTTTCGGTTCCGTTCGAGATCTGATAATCGTCATTGGCATAAAGATAAGCGCCATGGGCAGCCCCCACCGCACCTTCGCTGCTGGCGGAAGCGGTCGAAACGCTGCTCGCGTTATTCTGAGTGGTTCCGGAAGCGAGTTTCAATTCGCACGAGGCGATCTTGAAATCGCTATCGGCGGCCACCGCGAGGAAATCATCGGCCGAAGTAACGGCCTTTCCGAACGAATCGATCGAGCATGAGGCGATTAAAGCTAAGGCGGGAAGGCCTAAAGCCAAAATCACGGAAGCTTGCTTTTTCATTGTTCGCCTCCATTCCGGTTATCGCCACCGGCATTTTCGCGGTTGGTACCGATTCCGAACAAGATGGCCGCAGCCACGAAGGTGAGACAACTCACGATCGCGCCATAGGCGGTATGGACGTAGAGGGAATCGTAGACGAAATAATGAGTGAGATTCGCGGTCGAAGTCCCGGCGGTATTGCCAAAGCTATTGACGGTCATGAACCAAATCGGGCTGCAGAGAACGCCAATGCCCGCCAGCACGTAACCCAAGGTCACGAGTTTCGAGAGCTTTTCGAGTTTCTTCGAGAAGGTGAGCAAGAAGGCGAGGATGGTAATCAAAGTCGCAAAGACCAGGATCGAGAAGACGATCGGATTGAATTTGCTTTCGGCGGTGTAAAGAATCTCAACGCCGTACTTGGATTTTAAGTAATAAGCGAAGTAACCCCCACCGAAGAGCGCGCTTTGGCCGGGGATCAGTTCCGAGGGGAACTTCGCCGCCCGGGCCGGATCGAAGGTGGTCGACGAGGAATAGGTCGCGTAATTGATCGTCACCATCGGGAGGATGATCGAAAAGAGAATCGCGAGGTAACAAATGAGAATCGAGGCGAGGCGGAGAATCACGCCCGGGCGTTTTAACGTCGCGAGGTTAAAAGAAAAGAAATGCTCTTTGGCTTCTTCGACGGGCGCGTCATTGACGGCTACTTGTAAAGTCTGTTCCATAGGTTTCAATTAGAAGTATATCGTGTATGCGCTTTCAAATCAACGGAACAAGGACATCTTTTTGCTAAAGCAAAGGCGGAAGGATTCCACCAAAAAACCGAGCTCCTTTCGGAAACTCGGTTTGCGCTGTCTTTTGGTGATCCGTGAGGGACTCGAACCCGCGACCCGCTGATTAAGAGTCAGCTGCTCTACCAACTGAGCTAACGGACCAGTGGCGCTTGATTATCCTAGTCCAGTTCGGTGGGTCTATCAAGAGGAAACTTTTAGGCTCGCCCCTAAAGGGGAGAGGGTTTTATTTGCCCGCGGAGTTCTTGGAAGAACTGGGGGTGGGCTTCTTCATCCCATAAATCGGCGGGACTTGGCTGGATTTATTGGCCCGGATGAGTTCAACGTCGCGGCGGATGATGCGCCGAGCGAGGCCAAAGCCGATCGCGAAGGCTGAACCGACGATGAGCAAGGTGCCCCCGCTGATGACGCCAACGAGGAAGACCCAGAATTCCGAAGTGCTCTTATTGAGGACCAAAACTTGGCCCTGGCCTTCGGCTGAGGAAACGGTTTGGAAGCTGAGGAAATAGAAGATGACGCCGATGATGAGAAGCGTCGATCCGATCACGATATAAGATAAGCCACGATCGACCCAGTTCCGGTAATAGTTCGACCGTTTATGGAGCGTCTGAACAAGCGGGCGCACTTCCTCGTCTTTTAACGGAGAAACAATCGTTTCGCCGCAGTTCGGACATACCGAAACGTCATCTTTGACTTTTTTCGCACATTTATGGCAGTAAATCATACAAGGGAATTATACGGGTTAACCGTCCTTTCGTCCATAGGTTAGTAATTGAAATCCGGGTCGGTTTCGCCGTGGACTTTGAGTCCGAGCTTCGCCGCGTAATCGTTAGCGTCGACCAAATAGGAATAGTAGGAGAGATCCTCGGAGTTCATCTGCGAGGTCGCCACCCCAGAGAAAGCGATCTTGCTAAAGCCAGCCAGCACGGTCGCGTGGTTCAGGTTGATGTAGTCGCTCGGGGCGGGGTTAGCCACACTCGTGTACCACACAAATCCTAAGAGGCGGCCGTAGGTTTCGGTGAGATCACCACCCTTGACCGATTGAATCAAGATGTGGGTGGCATTCCGGAGCAAATCATTGTTGAACGTTTTCGCGGCGTAACCCCAGGGCTGGGCTTGGATGTAATCACCATGCTGGATCTCGGGCGTGTCGATGTTCTGATAACGGAAGGCGTGGCCATCTTCGTAGCCCATCGCATTGAGCTCAGCCGGGTAATTGAAGTCGGTG
>MVZL01000048.1 GCA_002068375.1 Tenericutes bacterium ADurb.BinA155 | reverse complement strand
GGTGAAATATTCACAAATAGGACAGAAGAAAGCAAATCCTGCAGTTAGCCCCGCAAGCCTTAGGATCTAATGAGGCAACTCATGCAGGTTCGATTCCTGTTGGGCCCACCAGAAAAATAAGGTTCAGAGTAATCTGATCCTTTTTTTTGAAGTCGTTTTCAATGATTTTTGAAAAGTTCAGACCGTGAGACATCCGACGGGGATGACATAAACTCCATCTGTGCGCCGGTAGGCCATTCCTTCGTCTGTGATAACGGCCAAAAAACTAGGAAGGGGCAATTTTTCGTTCGGGAATTTCAAATTATGCTCTTGGTAAAGAGGTTTAAAGGCTAAAAGTCCTTTTGCCCCGTCCTCGATGAACTTTGACCCACATTTGCATTCAAATAATGCATAGCGGCCATCAGGCAAATGGATGGTAAAATCCGCTTCTAAGTTATAGCGATCATGGTATTGCCGCAGTTCACCGCCGAGCATTTCGGCATATACGCCAAGTTCTTTGCCACAAAGACACTCAAAGAAAAACCCCCGCGATTTCGGGTCATTTTCCAAGTCCCCCGGCCCGATGCCTAAAGCGGCGCAGGCGATTGCAGGGTCAAAGAACTCTTTTTTAGAAAGGCTTCTTATCGCAGTCTTGCTGCGGATACTCGGTGAATAGGAAGGGACTTCCTTGATGACATAAAGTTTTTGGAGGCCATCGTAATAATCATAAAAAGTGGTCGCCGACAGCGAGGAATCGTTCGCATTGACATCCGCAATGATGGTCTTATTTTCGACATAGGTGGAAATGTTTCTGGCAAAGGAACGCAAAATTGATCTTGTGGTCTCGGGAGAAAGGTCCTTTCCGGTCGCCTCTTGGATGTCACTTTCCGCGATGCTGGCCAAAGCTTGCTTTCCGAAAATGGAAGGATCGGCGTATTCTCTCGTGAATGCGGCTGGGAATCCGCCCAAAACGATTTGCTTGCTGATGGCTTGCCGGTCCAACGGCGAGACTGCCCCAATGTTTTGCTCCGGGTTGGCAAATAGAGAAGCCAAGGAGACTTCGCAATTCGATAAATGTGATTCGGCAAAAGAAAGAGTGGACATAGTCACTTTGGCGATTCGCATGCTGCCCGTGTGAATGGTTGTTCCTTTTTTGGGGGCTCTGGAACCCGTCAAAATATAGAGGTTCCCTTTATTTTCTTTGTCAATTGAAGTTTTTGCGGCATCCCAAACTTCGGGATATTTCTGCCATTCATCAACGAGATGGGGGCGTTTGCCTTCCAAGAATAAAGCCGGATTGGTGGCGGCAATTGCCTGGTAAGAACTTTCTTTGCTTTTATCGCCGAAATAAATAGCGCTTTCGGCAAGCTGTTCAGCGGTGGTTGTCTTTCCGCACCACTTAGGGCCCCGAATGAGCACTGCCCCAAATGTTTTCAGCAAGGAAGACAGCTGTTTATCAGCAAGTCTTGGGATGTAGTTATCGATTGTTTTCATGATTAAATTATTATCTTTTTAATTGTTTCGTTCAATAGTAAACGAATATATTTGCGGTATTTAGGCGAATATATTTGCTGTATTCGGACGAAGATATTTGCGCTGCTCGCTACGCTGTCGATTATAGTCGACTAAAAGCATGTCAATCTGTCGAACGTAGTCGACGGCCACGCAAGGAATACGCAATCAGAAACCGTTGATAGCAACAAAATACACAATTTATATGAAGATCCGTTTCCATGACCTCCGTCGCACCTGCTTGACGCTTCTCCGTCACAGGGAGCCGCTCGGATGACGAGCGGCTTTTTTCTTGCCCGAAAACGCTCATGGGACGGAGGCCGCTCCCAGATGAACCGGCCCACGTTTCTCCGAAGCCCGCGAAAGGGCGTTCGGCCCCTCAGACTTGGCGGTCCGCGCTTCGTCCGCGCTTCGTCCGCACCCTCTCTTCCACCAAAGGGAACGGGAGGGCATGATCTTCCGCGGACAAATAAGAATCCCTCGCCGATTGCGAGACGTTCTTCCCCCAAAGGGCACGGAAGGGTTCGCCCTTCCTAACCGCCGTTAAGACTTAGGATCTAATGAGGCAACTCATGCAGGTTCGATTTCTGCTGGGCCCGCTCAAAAATTAACAAAGAAGGCTGAACCGGTCCGATTTAAAATTCGTTTAGGCCTTCACCATTGCCTTAATGAATTTGCGAGCCATGGTTTCCGGCGGATCCGCCATCGCCTTGTTTTCCGTCGCTTCCGTATACCGTCGCGGGATCGGTTGCTGGACCCCAGGTATACTTTCCCGCAGTGCCACCTTCTCCTTGAAGACCGCCTTCTCCGCCCATTCCGCCGCCTCCCCCGGCTCCGCCATCGCCACCTTTTCCTCCATTTCCACCCGCCCCGCCATCCATGCCATAAACCGAAGCCAAAAGCAAAGGACCGACGTAACCAAGGGAGTAGCCGTTTCCGCCTCTTCCCCCATCTCCCCCTTTACCGCCGGCCCCACCCTGGCCATCATGGCCTTCAACATAAGTGGGGGTCGTTCCGCTTAAGGTGCCTTTAAGATAACCCAGGCTTTTCTTCCCGCCCGCTCCGCCTAATCCACCCGCCCCGCCATTACCTCCCGCCGCCGCTAAAGGACCATAGGCTTTTAAGGCGTTCCAGCCGGGCGAATCGTCGCCTTTTCCCCCATCGCCACCTTTACCGCCGGCCCCTCCATCGCCACCCGAGCCTTGGATGAGCGTGAGATCCTTTGAAAGATTATTTAAGGTCGTGGCCTCCACCGCGTAGGCTCCGCCATCGCCAGCGGCACCCCCGGCCCCTCCATCCGTTCCATCGGTTCCGCTTTTTCCGGAATAATCGTTTGGCTTTGTGCCACCTCCATCGGTTCCGTTTATACCATCGCTCCCTTTTTCCCCGGCGATACCCGTCCCCGCTTCGATGGAACAAGAAGCTGCCTTCACGGTCAATGTCTCCGCCGCAATCCCGCTAGCACCCTCCCCGCCTTTTAGATGCATTGCCGCGGTGCCGCTAAGAGTGATATCGGTGGCGGTAAAAAGAGGCAGGCCGGTTAAACCGGTTAAGGCGAGCGCGTGATCGGAAACGACTTCAATCTCGTCCGCCGTTATCGAAAGGACTCCCGTCGCATCAATGAGCGAAGAAATCTCAATCTTTTGAACTGCAGTAATTTCTTGGGTGATGGCTAGAGGGGCGCCTAAAGAGATCGCGAGTTTCGGGGCGGATAAAGTCGCCCCATAGTGGAGGGACTCTCGGGTATTGGCGATGGACAAACTTTGGGTAGCGCTCAAAGCGCCATAGAGCCCAAAGCAAGCATTCTTGACGGCAATCGATTCGGCGTTCGCGGTTAGGGTTAGGGCTGCGGCGGTGGCATCGATCGTGAGATTCTTCGCGGTTAAGGCTAAGACCTCGGAAGGTATCGAGGACAAAGTGCGCAGCTGAATATCCGAAGAGGTTGCCTTAACGGTAGCGCCAAGATGAGCCCCGTCGAGATAAACTTCGAGAGCGGTGGTTCTATCCTCGACCAAAAAGAGGGCGGTAGCGGGAGAGTAATAGCCATCAAAGAGCACGTAAGATAACGTGGCGGGGAGGTGAAAGATGACACCCCCGTAATTTCGGAGGTCTTGAATGTGGACTCCAGCGGGGGTGCCGTCAAGATAATAATCGCCTTTCGCCCCAGGGGAGAGAAGAAGACCGCTCGCGTTTCGGAAAACCGCCTTTACGAGGACATGGCCGTCGAGTTCTTCATCATAGACCGCATAAAACTTATAGTCTTGGGCGACGGTGGAGGGCAGCGGATCAACGGTTCCATCTCCGGTATAATCCCAACCGCGATAACGATAATAAAACACGTTGGTGGATTCATCTTTTGGTGTGGGGATGACGGGCAAAGGGTCGCCATCGCTAACGATTTTGTAAGAGAGGACGGCTCCGGTTCGGCCATAATAATAAACACTGTGCGTTGACTTATAAGAAGATGAAGAAGGGGCAGATGACCCGCAAGAAGACACGAGAAAAAGAAGGAAGGTCAGTTTCCAAAAACTTTGAGGCTTTAATCCCACCTCTTTATTTTACAAAATGGATGAAGGAAGACAAGACTTGAAACCCCGGCCTCTTTGCCCGCTAAAAGGGCTTTCGGTCTCGGCTGCTTTTTTATTTTCCTGAGGGCTTCTCGCTCATCGGAGTTATCGATTCGGCGATGGCTTGATAAAGCGTTGACGGGTCAATCGGTTTAGCGATATGCCCGTTCATTCCGGAGGACAAAGCATGAGTGACGTCTTCGGAATAAGCGTTGGCGGTCATCGCATAAATCGGGATGCTTAGGGCATCCTTTCTTTTCGCGGCCCGGATGGCCTTCGTCGCTTCGTAGCCATTCATCAAGGGCATTTGGATATCCATGAGAATCAACTGATATTCCCCTTCTTTGGAGGCTAAGAAAGCGGTGAGAGCCTCTTGGCCGTTATTGGTGCAGGTGCATTTTAAATGAACCATTTTGAGCAACTCACAGGCGATTTCTCGGTTGATCGCGTTATCTTCGGCCAGCAAGATCTTGGCCCCGTGGAAGTTATAAGCGGTTTCGGGGTTGGTCTTCTTGTCTTTCAAGCGATGCCCCGACTCTTCTTCGCCTAAAAGGAAAGGCAAATCGACCGTGAAAGTGGTTCCTTGGTTTTGGGAGGAAACGACCGAAATGCTTCCCTCCATCATTTCCACGAGGCTCTTAACGATCGAAAGCCCGAGGCCGGAACCTCCATATTTTTGGGCGATTTCGGGATTCTCTTGCTCGAAGGGCTTGAATAGCCGTTTCTGCATTTCCTCAGAGATCCCGACCCCGGTGTCTTTCACGACGAAACGGTAGAAAGCCGTTTGCTCATGAACGGAGGAACGGCTGGCTTCGAAGGTGATGGTCCCATTCTCTTCGGTGAATTTGTAGGCGTTGCTTAAAAGATTCAAAAGAATCTGAGAGACCCGAAGCTGGTCGCCGACCACCGCGGAATCAGGAATATCAAAATGGGTTTTCAAAGCGATCTTTTTCTTGCGGCATTGCGGGAGGTAGATATCGCGAAGATTCGCGAGGGCGGAGCCTAAATCGAACGGGACGGCGGCCAGTTTCATCTTGTGATTTTCGATCGCCGACATGTCGAGGATGTCGTTGATCAAGCTGAGCAGCACTTGGGAAGAGGAGTCGATTTTATTCAGGCAATCATCGATTTTCTTTGGGTCTTCATCGTATTTGCGGGCAATGGTGGCTAAACCGATAATCGCGTTGAGCGGGGTTCGGATTTCGTGGGACATTCTCGCGAGGAATTCGCTCTTGGATTTGTTCGCGGTCTCGGCCTGACTGACCGCGTTTTGCAAAAGGTCTTTGGCGTGGGCGTCTTTTTGCTTTTGCTCCTCGATCGAATGAATGAAGACCATGAGGTTTTCCGGCTGAGAATGACTGGGAAGAATGCCTTGAATGATGACAAAGCTCCAAAGGTAGTTGCCTTTGTCGTCCTTAACCCGAGCTTCGAGGGATTTCTTCCCGCCAATCCGGACGAGATTAAGCAAAGTCTCCCCGCTCACTTCTTGTTCGACCGCTCCGCGTTCGTCCGGATGAATCCGATCAAGGAAGTCATGGTCGAGCGAAAAAGGCTGCTGGACGGTTTTGACCTTTTTGCCTTCGAGAAGATAGTGATTCATGACTCGGGTTTGGAGGTTGACTTCAAAGACCGCCTCATTATTTTGGCAAACGTAGGTAATGAAACGTTCAAATTCCCGGTTGGCGACAACCATCGTTTTGCGGCGGCTTGAAAAGAAGAGAATGACGATGGCCGCGATGAAGACCAAGATCAGACTGCAAATGCCGACCACGTAGGGCAGGGGATTAAGATAAATCCGATCCCACAAAGTTGGGGTGGGCTTCACGAAATGGGAATAACGGGAGACGATGACGTTAATGGCGTCTTCGCCCGTGGTCGTGATTGCGTTATTCAATGCGTTTAGAAGAACTCCATTGTCGGTATTTTTGACGGCGATCTTGAGTTTGAGCGAATAGTCCGAAAGCTTGGTGAAAGAGTAAACGCTTCGAATATCCTCGTTTTGAAGTTTTTGGGCATAAATGGAGTTGATGATGGCGGCATAACACTCTTCGGCTTTGACGGCGGCCAAGGCCTCATCCATCGTCTCAAAGACCGTGATTTGGTTGGCGTAATAGAAGGAACGGGCATAGACGCCTTCCATCGAGTCATCGCCCAAACAGGCGATGGTCGTTGGCGATTTCTTGGCGTTTCGTAAGATGGCTTTCGAATAGGAAACGCTGAGATAAGAGTCCGTTAACGTGTAGTTCGAGGGCAAAGAGGAGGAAAAGGCATCGGAGGCGTTCAAGAGCAAATCGAAATCTTTGGCTTTGAGATGAGCTTCATAATCGGCGTAAGTGGCGACGGGCAATAACTCAATCGTTTGTTTGCTTTTTTGGCCGAGCAAAGCGGCGATGTCGGAAATAATCCCCATTTGTTCCCCATTCACGGAACAAAAATAGGGGGCCTCGCTCGGATCGGCCAACGCTTTTAAAGTGGTGGAAGCAGCAGCCTGAACCGGTCGGACGATCGGAGAAGAGACCGTCGAAAGCGACCCGAAAGAAATCGCGGAAAAACCCAAGGTCAGCCAGCTTAGAAATAAGCGTTTAACCCTTCTCATGGTTCACTGTGCGCGGATGGGGGCTTCCGTCTCAACCTCGGTCTCCCAGGCTTTCTTTATTTTCTTAGAAAGATCCAAAGTAAACTTCGCTCCCATTTCCGTTTGACTTGAAGTGTACTGGTCGCGGGAAATCCGTTTATCCTCAAGCTCACTGGGTAATTTAACCGAACGAATCGGCGTGGCGTAAAACGAGGCGATGTCGAGCTGGCCGGCATCGGAGAGAAGGTATTCGCGGGCCAGCATCGCCGCATAAGGATGCGGAGCGTTTTTGCTGATGATGGAAGCGTAACCGGAAGTCACGGATCCGTCCGAGGGGATGCAAGCGCCATAACTTTTCGCGGGATTACGCGCGGCCGCCTCATCCCGGTAGGCCAGCGCCGAAAAGTCCCAACTGATCAGGACGCGGATTTGATCTTCATAACCGCTCGTGGGGAGATTGTCCGTCTTCAGGTTTTCGACGAGGCGGCCTTGTTTGGCTAACTGCTTGAAGAAAGCGATCCCCGGTTCAATGTTGTCGGCGCCGCCTCCGCAAGCTAAAGCCGCGGCATAAACGGAGAATTGGCCGGTCGATCCACTGGCGACGCTGGCGACCCCGACTTTATAATCGCCTTTCGCGATATCGGCAAAGCTCTTGGGAGCCTCGTTTCCAAAGGCCGAATCATAAAGGAAGGCCAAAGTGCCGGTAAAGCTGACAATATATTGTCCAGAATTGTCTTTGGCCCAGGTCGGGATTTCGTCCCAATAAGAAGTCTGATAACCCGCGAGGAGACCTTGGCTTTTGGCTTCGCGCGCGTATTCGAGGCCAATATCGCCGATATCGGGGGAAGACACTAAGGCATCGGAGTCTCCCCGAAAACATTTGAGGATTTTCTCCGAACCCATATCGGTGTCTTCGTCTTTTAGACCATAGTAGAGATTCAAATCATCCCAGATTTTTTGCCCGGTGGGCCAACCGTCGTGCATCCCGACAGAAACAATCTGGCCTTCTTTTTTGGCCCGACTGATCAAAGACGTGAAATCGAGGGTGGGATAATTGATACCGACCTCTCCGCAGGCGGCTAGGGCAAATAGCAACGAAAAGCATCCAAGATATTTCCGAAATGCTTTTCCGTGACGGACCATACTTTGTAAGCAAATCCATTCGGGTCAAACCGTAATGGATTCAGGGTTATATATTATTTTACTATTAGAAACCTTCAAAAGGGAATGAAAAGGAAATCAAAACGCGCTTTCTTCTCTTCTTGACCTCATCTCTTACCCCACAAAAGAAGAATAATTGGAATTTGAGCGGGTGATTGCCCCCGCGAAAAAATCGCATCCCTTTTGGCCATTTTTAAAAATTGAGGTCACCCCTGTAGCCGTTTCCCCGTTCATTGAGAAGGATAAGGAGTGTCTTTTGGCCCTTGCAAGCGGAAGGGAATAAAAAACCGATGGGGCCGGGGAGCTTCCATCGGTTTTAACGGGCTTAGACCGGAGTGACGACCGTCCCCGTTACGGAGATGTGGCAGTATCTCATCGCAAAGTAGTTATAACCTCCCAAATAGAACGAGGCCGACATGTACCAGAGCTCATCGCCCTTCTCGGTCGTACCTTCGGTCCAAGTGGCGTCTTCGATCGCTTCGTAGATCAAGGCTTTGTCCTTATCGGCGAGTTTGAGATCGACCCGGGTCACGGGGATCTGCTCGCGGCTCAGATGGGGGAAGTCGACGAAGACGTCCCCTCTAAATCCGAAGCCAGGGATAAATGTGGTCGTGAAATCTGAGCTGACTAGTGGACGGTCATTCACCCCAGCG
>MVZL01000047.1 GCA_002068375.1 Tenericutes bacterium ADurb.BinA155 | reverse complement strand
CCGAGTATCTCGCTCAGTCGGGGTTGTGATGCGCGGCCTTTTTTATGAACTGTCTAGTTTGACTTGACTAGTTCATTGTAAGGAGCGGTCCGCTTTTTATTTCATTGAGGCTTACTTCGGCTCGATCGTCTTTTTGATCGTCAGGATGTTCTGACCGTTCTTGTATTCATAGACGACGTCATCCATCGTCTTCTTCACGAGGTAGATCCCTAAACCCCCGATCTCGCGTTCTTCTTTCGAAGCGTGGACATTCGGGTCTTTCTTTGCGAGGGGATCATAGGGCACCCCTTTATCGATAAAGGTGATGAGGACCGTGAGGGGGTCTTTTTTGGTTTCGACCCGCAAGGTCGCCGGTCCCACTTCGGGGTTATAGGCGTAATGGGCGATGTTGCTGAAAAGCTCATCGATCGCGATATCGATCTCGGCTTTGGCTTTCGGTGGGCAATGGTATTGTTCGAGGTGGGCGTTCACAAAGGAGGTGGCCGCCTCAACGTTTCCAAGGGTCGCGGTGAGTTCGAGTTCATTCGGGAGCGGCTGCGGTTCCTTCGGGTCGATCACGTGGAAGGCGAGCATCGTGATATCGTCGAATTGGGGAGCGGAGCCCACAAACGCATCGATCGAGGCTTTGACCGAAGGAAGGAGTTCCCGCGGGATCGCGTCTTGGTGGGCGTTTAAGGTCGCGAGGAGGCGGTCCTCCCCAAAGAGCTCGTTGTTGCTCGAAGTGGCTTCGGTCACCCCATCGGTGTAAACGAATAAGGTATCGCCTAAATTCAAAGTGATCTTTTCATCGACGTACTTGCTTTGATTGACCGCGGCCAAGACTAAGCCATGGCGATCATGGAAATAACTGAAGGACCCATCGCCATGCCGGATCGCCGGGAACTCATGGCCCCCGTTAGCGGTCAACAAGACTTGGCTCTTGAAGTCATAGATGCCGACCCAAACCGTCACGAACATGTCGGCGTCGTTGCCGTTGCAGAGCTCGACGTTGGCCTTCTCAAGAATCTTGGCGGGCGAAGTCTCGCCAGAACGGGCCAAGGACTTAATGAGGGTCTTGCTCTTCATCATGAAGAGGGCGGCCGGGATTCCTTTCCCCGAGACGTCCGCGATCACTAAGCCGATCTTGTCTTCTCCGAGCAAGAAATAATCGTAGAAGTCGCCGCCCACTTCTTTCGCGGGGGCCATGCTAGCGAAGAGGCGGAAGCGGGGATCGTCCTCGAGGGGTTTTGGTAAAGCCGAAAGCTGGATTTCTTTGGCGAATTCCAGTTCCTTATCGATCCGTTCCGAAGCTTCCTTAATGTAGCCTTTTAAGGTTACGACCGTCTCATTGATATCTTCCGATAACGCGGTGAATTCAGCGCTCGTTTTGACATCGACCGTGGTATTGAGGTTGCCACTGGTGATCGCGGCGAGCCCGGCGTTCACCTTGGTGAAGTTATCGACGACGAGGCGCTTCAATAAGAAGTAGATCACGATGAAGAGGATCGCGAAGACCTCGACTTCCATGAAAACCGAGATATAGACCGAAAGGGAGGTATTGAGAATCACTTCGCTTTGGGGCAAGATGCCGATAATGAAGTAACCTTCGAAGTTGAACATGCAATAGGACTTCTCGCCATAGACGGTCGCGATGAAGCGGGTCCCGGCTTCGACGTTCATCGCTTCGACGGTGAGGCCAATATCGCTGAGGCTCTTGCCGGTATTGTATTTGGAGTCCGAAACGATCACGGAATTGCTATCCGCCACCACCAAGCATCCGGTCTTTCCGACATGGCGGTTTTTGGCTAAGCCCGAAACGCTCGATTCAAGGGCTTGCTTGAACCGGTCGGAGTTATAGCCGACTTGGACGAAGCCAATCCGGCTTTCCCCACCGACGGTATAGGTGTACTGATAGGCCGCATACTTCATCCAGGTATTGGAATTGATCGAGATCGGCTGATAAGGCTGAACGTAGGACTCCTGATGATCGACGAGGATCGCGTTATAGAATTCGGTGGCTTGGCTATTATCGCCGGCATTCATGTTGAAGCCGATATAGCCTTGGGTTTCGCTATAGATGATGAGGCCGGCCGAGTTCACGATGTTGATGTCGGAAACATTCTGTTCCGAAAGCATCGTCTGAAGATGCTGCGAACCTTTTTGCTGAGTGGCGTTCGCCTTCATGTCGTCGCTGCTCATCCCCGCGGTGTAATAATCCGGATAATCCGAGGAAGAGGCGCTGACGAGGTTCATCACGTTCTTGGTGACGGCCAATAAGTTCTTATCGGTGGTGTCGCTCACGTCATTGACCGCGTCGTCGACATTGAGCTGGAGGACGCTATCGGCATCGCTCTTCCCTAAGCTCACCTGGGTGAAATAGGTGAAGGAAGAAGCGGCGAAGAAGCCCAATAAGACCGATAAAAGGAGCCAGCGTTGGAAGCTTTTGGCTAAGGGCCGGTGCTCATGATGGACCGGATGGATCCGGACTCCATCGAAGAAGCCCATCAGCATCGAGAGGATCATGAGGGTGATCGCGACCATCCCGATCATCGGCCAGCAGATCGCGCGCACGAGTTTGAAGGTGGTGTCGATCTGATCCATCCGGGTTAAGAAGATGAGAAGCATGTGGAAGACTTCCACCACGATCCCGGTCGAAAAGGAGTAGTACCAAGCCGGCCGCTTATTCTGGAACATGAAGCGGCGAAGCAAACCGCCAAAGATCCCGGCGATCGCGGTCGCGATCGTGCAAGCGACGACGGTGTAGGAACCGGCGTCCCCATAAAGGCCCGAGAAAAGACGCTCCAATCCCCCGATCACGCCAGCGATGACGCCAGCCGGCCAGCCAAAGAAAAGGCCCGCCGCCAAAGGCGCGGCATCGCGGACGTTCATGATGGCATCGCCGAGCTTGACCCCGAACTCCGTCCCTAAAACCGCCAAACCGCCAAAGACCAAGCCGATGAGGGCCTGCTTCAGCCAGAAGTTCCAGCGCTTAAACGCCGTATATTTATCGAGGAAATAAAAGCCTAAGCCCACAACGATATCGATCGCGCCTAAGCCGGCAAGTTGAAGAATCGAAAGGAAAGTATCCATGGTTCGAACGATTAAGCCACAATCTCAAATAACGAAGAGAATCCGGTGATATCGAGCACTTCTTTCACGGTCTCATTGAGGTGAAGGAGCTTCACGGTCCCGACCTTTTTCGAGGTCGCAAGGAGCAAACGCAGTCCGGCCGAGGACATGTATTCGAGATCTTTGAAATCGAAGTCGACCTCGCTAGTCCCGAATAGGGAATCCTTAAGGGCGGCATCGAGTTCGGGTGCGGTTGAAGTATCGAGCCGGCCCGCCACGGTGACGGTGAGGCAGCTGTCTTTCAAAACTTTTTCGATGGTCATAAGGTTTCCTCCGGAAACGCTCTTCTATTGTGAGCCAAAAACGCTTCCGATAAAAGAGGCGGGATTTCAAAAGGAAAAGGAAGAAAGTTCAATCGGAGGAATCGGAATCGTCGTCATCGTCCTTCGGGGCCTTGCCCTTCTTGGCATCCGCAAGTTCCTGCTCGTATTTCTTCGCTTCTTCGGGCGAGACCGTGTGTTCTTGTTTCATCTGAGAAAGGGTTTGTTCGGCCAGATGGATCGAATAATCGGCGAAGGACTTTTCGTAGCGGGTCGCTAAGAGCTCAATCACATTGAAGAAATAAGGGAGATAGAAAGCTAGGGTGAGGGCCGCTCCAGCCAAAGCGAGGATATAAATCTGCTCCGGGGCCAGGGTTAAGAGGGAGCCGAGCGTCACGCCCGCCCCTAAGCCAACAACGAGAAGAATCACCCCAAGATAAAGGGCCTTGTAGTATTCCTTATAAAGCGAGTGGCGGACGCTTCGAAAGCCCCCAGCAAAAATCGAATTGGCCACCCGGGCTGGGGCTCCGGCCAAACTCATCCGCACGTAAGGATTGAGGGTGCAGACGGACACGCTATGAACGAAGAAATAACTGGCGGGAAGCAAACTCGAAAGCATCACCACTTTTTGGAAAAGCAAGAGGGGCATGGATCCGTTTAAGTAGTCCACCACCTCTTGGGCCGAACCGGAATCCACTAAGGAGGTGAAGTGTTTTAAGGCCTCGCTGAATTCGGGCCAGGTGGCGTTTCCGATTCCGCTAAAGGATAGGCCAATCCCAAATAAAAGGAGCCAGAAAGTGAGAAAGGCTTTTAAGAAGGCGAGCCAAACCCGATAGACCCCGAAGAAGGGTTCGTTGGGATTGAAGTAGAGGCCGAAGAAATGGAAGAAGACCCGGTTCGAGAGGGGGGCGCCCCCTTTATAGGAAGAGATCGACATCTGAATCGCGAAGAGGAAGGGGATGAGGATTAAAGGGATCGTGAGGAATAAGCTCCAAGCGGCTAAATAGCCTAAGGCCAAGATCATCGCGGCGACCAAAAGGAAAGTGAAGCTGACGGTCAGATCTTTTTTCCAGTCTTTTTGATAGAGCTTGAAGGCGGCTTGGCTTAAGCTTTTCGCTCCCTTGGCTTTTTTAGGAGCGGTCATTTTGATTGAGCTCCGCTAAATCCCGGACCGCGATCGCGAGTTCATCCGGGGTGAAACTCGGGATGCTCGGATCTTTTTCTTTGGCTTCGATGAATTTCCCTAATCGCGATACGGGGACTAAGAAGTTGTCACTGGCTTCATTTTGAAAGGGGGTGACGAGGCAATCGTCATTCACGAGGACGATCGCGATGAAATATTGGCGGTTGAGCCCGGAGGCTAAGGCGAGCCGATCGGCCCGGATATGGTTATTGATCAAGGGGTTATCGATATAGCGCTTCTTGTTCTTTCGGTAATAATAAATCCAGGAAGCATCGTCCCCTTTCGCTGAGATCGCCCCTTGGTAATACCGGTCCCGGATCACGTAGATGAACTTATCGCCGAAGATGATGTGATCGATGTGAATGCCCGGATCGGATTCATCGCTCCGCAAAGCCCACTTATTGATCAGATAGAAATCGTTATCGAGGGTGACCCGCCGCACTTTCTTATAGAACATCTCGACCGTCTTATGGCGGAGGAGCCAACTTTTCACCGGATTATAGAGGAATAAAAAAGCGAAAAGCAGTCCGAGGAAGACTGCCGTGACGATAAAGATGGTGAGTTGGACTTCTTTCGACATTCTTTAAGCGTATTGCTCGGCCGCGGCTAATGCAATCTCGACCATATGGCCTAAGCCGGTATGGCGTTCTTCCGAGGTGAGTTTGTTCTCCAAGATGAAGGAGTCGCTGGTGGTGAGGATCGTCAAAGCCCGTTTATGAAGAAGGGCCGCGGTCTGATAGAGGGCGTAGCTTTCCATTTCAACGGCGAGGACGCCGAGTTCGGCCCACTTCTTCCAGATCTCCTTATCGTAATCGTAGAAGATGTCGGCCGCTAAAACGTTACCGACATGGTAGACATAGCCGCTCTTCTTCGCGGCGGCGACCGCCGCTTCGAGGAGGTCATAGTCGCAAATCGCGCTATAGGTGCAGCCCTGAAGATGGTATTGGCTCATCCAATTGCTATCGGTGCAGCTCCCCATCCCAAAGACGATCTCGTTCAGGCCGATCTCGCGCTGATAGGAACCGCAGGTCCCGATCCGGATGATCGCTTCGACGCCATACTTGGTGAAAAGTTCGTGGGAGTAAATCCCGATCGAAGGCATTCCCATCCCCGAGGCCATCACCGAGACCCGTTTCTCGTTTTTGGTGAGGCCGGTGAAGCCTAGAATCCCGCGGACGTCGGTCACGAGTTTCACGTCGTGAAGGAACGTATCGGCGATCCATTGGGCCCTTTTGGGGTCGCCCGGCATTAAGACGACTTTCGCAAAATCATGATCGTTAGCGGCAATATGGGGTGTAGGCATTTTTCGGCCCTCCTAAATTAATCGAGCGTATCAACGACGTAAACGCGGGAAACCGTATCGGCGAAACTCCGATGGTGATCGCTCCCGGCGATCGCGAAGAGCTCGACGAGAAAGTATAGCCCAAACGTCAGTAAAGCCAAAGACAAAGCCGTGACGGAGCTGATGAGGAGCGGCGCGATCGAGAGTTCGCCCCCTTCTTCCCTCACGTATTTCATCTTGAAGAAACGCATCCCTAAGGTCTGACCCTTCCAGTAGAGCGGAAGCACCACTTCATAAAGAAGGATCAAAAGGGCAATCACTCCGCCCGAAAGCACCGCGACGATGTAGGTGGCGGTTAAAGTCCAAGCGTTCGGCTCCAATAGGGCGTTCACGTAGACCGCGATCGAGGGGATCAAAAAGACCAACGAAAAAAGGATGATGATCGCGAGGTCGAACATCGCGGCGATGATGCGATGGCTCGGCGAAGTGAGGGTCAAAGAATCCGTTTCCTTCTTTTTCATCTTTATCATTTTAGCAAACTCCCGCGCAAGGAGGGAAAAATTAAACCTTGGAATTGGCCAATTTTTGGCTATAGTGGAAGCGTTATGGAGCCCCAGGTTCGCTTTTATCTCATCGTCGGCGGAATCTTGCTCTTCAGCGTGGGCTTATATTTCATCTCCGGTTTTTCCTATATCGGCAAGAAGAAAGTCGCCCTCCTTTATAAGAAAGGGCAATTCCAAAAGACCCTCGAAGCCGGGAACCATTATTTCCTCCCCTTCGTCTATCGGATCTCGAAGAGTTATCGGCTCGGTCCCCTCGATTATCACTTCAAGCTCAAAAACGGCGAGACCGTCTTCTTCCTCGCCGAGATCATCGACTTGCCGCTTTTCGATAGCAAGCAGCCGAACTTAAAAGAGATTGTCCACGAGGTTTATGCGAACCCGGTGGCCGATAAAAAAAGCGCCTTGCGTGAGGCGCTTAAAGCGGTCGGGATGAAGATTGACGACTAGGCTTTTTATTCGACGGTGACGGACTTTGCGAGGTTGCGGGGCTTATCGATCGGTAAGCCTTTTTTTAAGGCGACGTAGTAGGAGAAATATTGGGCGACCACCACCCCAACGACCGAGGCGAGATAGGGTTTGACCGCTTTCGTGACGAAGGCGTCCCCATCGGCCTTACAAGGTTCATTGGAGATCACCAGGATGTGGGCCTGGCGCGCTCGCAGCTCTTCAAGGTTGTTCCGCATGGCCGAGGCCATCGCGGGATCGGAGATGAGCGAGATCACTAAGGTTCCATTTTCAATGAGGGCGATCGGGCCGTGCTTTAGTTCGCCGCCCGGGTAGCACTCGGCGTGGACATAAGCGACTTCCTTTAGCTTCAATGCCCCTTCCATCCCGGCGAGGTAATCTTCGCCCCGGCCGACATAGAAAGCGTCTTTGGCATCCGCGACCGAATCGGCGAGCGCCTGAATCTCTTTCTTCCGGCTGATCACGTCTTTGATCGCATCGGTCAAAGCATAGAGATGGGTGATGACGTTCGGCTTATGGTCGAGGGCGCCCGTGAGCATCGCGAGAAACGCGACCTGGGCGACGTAAGACTTCGTCGAGGCCACCGCGACTTCAAGGCCGGCATAAAGGAGGCACGAGTAGGTGGCGTTCCGTTCGATCGTTGAGCCTTTGCTATTAGTGACCGCGATCGAAATCTCGCCGCGTTCATTGATGATTTTCTGGCAGCGGATCAAATCGGCGGTTTCGCCCGATTGCGAAAGCAGAATGTAGACCGGGTGTTTGGCCGAAGTGAAGGGATCGTAGGCGAATTCGCTGGCGATGCTGGCGCTGGCTCTTCGATTGAGGAAGTGCATGAAGCGCACGCCCATTAAGCAAGCGTAATAGGAAGTGCCGCAGGCTAAGAAAGTGATCTTATCGGCTTTCTCAATCGCCTTGAGCATGGCCGGACTGAAGAGGAACTTCTCGCCATCGAAATAGTTATCCTGAATCCGTTTGATCACGCCGGGGATCTCTTCGATCTCTTTGAGCATGTAATGCGGATAGCCTTCAAGGTCGTGATTGAGGAGCTCGGCGTTCCGGGTCGTCCATTTCGGCTCTTTCTTTTCGTAGCCGAGGTAGATCTGGAAAGTCCCGGGTTCGAGGTAGCCATACTCGCCATCATCGAGATCGATGAATTTATCGGTATAGCCCATCATCGGGACCGCGTCGGATCCTAAGTAAGAGGCGTCCTTCCCAATCCCCAAAAGGAGCGGGGAGGCTTTCTTCATGAAATAGAGGCGGTTCGGCTCGGACTTATGAATGATCGCGCAGGCAAAGCTGCCTTCTAAGGCGTCGATCGTCGCCCGAATCGCATCGAGGACCGAGCCGATCCGGAGATAATTCCGTTCCAACATATCCGCGATCACTTCGGTATCGGTTTGCGAAGCGAAAACGTAGTTGCGGGCGATCAGTTGATTCTTTAGGGCCCGAAAGTTCTCGATCACGCCATTATGGACGAGATAGAACTCGCCCCGCATCGACATCTGGGGGTGGGCATTGTCTTTGCTCGGCTGGCCATGGGTGGCCCAGCGGGTGTGGGCGATCCCAACGCTAGCATGGTCAAAAGGCGGGGTGATCTCATCGAGCGCCTCGACCCGG
>MVZL01000046.1 GCA_002068375.1 Tenericutes bacterium ADurb.BinA155 | reverse complement strand
GTTCACGTTTTGAACGCTTTGCGGATGGAAAATCCCGCCATGAGATCGATATCGACCCCAGCGATTTGATACTCGGAAAAGACCGTGGTTCCGTAACGGAGACGGTCGTAATGTTCCGGTTGCTTTTGCCCCGACTCCCCTAGGATCTTCTCGGCCACCAAAACATCGGGTTCGCTCACCATGAAATCAAGGTCATGGAACGTCCCGCAAATCCCCTTCAAATAGAGAAAGCAAGACGCCCCTAAAGCCCAGGTGATATCGGCTTCGTTAAACTTATGGGCAAGCCTCGACAAAATCAGAAGTTTTCCGGCCTCGTCCATCGGTTTAGCCCTTCCAATTTTGGTCTTTGGAATCCGCCTTTTTTAAGGAAGCGGCGTACGAATATTGGCAACCGCAATACAGCTGGTTATAGAGGCCATAATGGATCCGCATTTCCCGAGCGATGTCGATCCCCTTGGCCTTCTTGAAATCACTATAGAAATAATGGGTTTTTTGGTGCTGCTCAGCAAGTTGCTTTCCGACGGCATTCAGGATCTCCGAATTCTTCTGGCGGGAGATCGTCATCACGGTCGTGAAATAATCGTAGCCATGGGCTTCGGCGTAGTCGTAGGCTTCGCCCATCCGTTTGGTGTAGCAAAGGACGCAGCGTTTGCCCCCTTCTTTTTCTAAGGCGTACGGGGCTAAATCCGCGGTATAGGCTACGTTATCATAAGGCGGGACAATGAGTTTCACGTCATAGCCATAGTCCCGTTTGAAATAGCCAAGGAACTTCTTCAGTTCCTCCAAACGTCTTTGGTATTCCGCTTCGGGGAAAATGTTCGAGTTATTGTAATAAATCGTCACATCAAAATGGGGACAAAGGAAGGTCAAAGGGAAGGTCGAGCAAGGCCCGCAGCACGCGTGAAGCAAAAGGGTGGGCTTTCGATCCTTTGGCAAGGCCGCAAGCTCCTTTAAGCTCATCTTGTAGTAATTGATGTAGGCCTCGGGCATCTTCTTTAATCCTCAAGGTTATGGGAATAATCGTATTTCCCATAGATGAACATCCCATCGCCAAAGCTGAAGAAACGGTACTTCTTCGCGATCGCTTCTTGGTAGCAGTGCAACGTCCATTTCCGGCCCATGAAGGCCGAAACGAGCATCACGAGGGTGCTCTTGGGCAAATGGAAATTGGTGATGAGGGCATCCACCGCTTGATAGGTGAAGCCCGGCTGGATGAAAATCGCAGTCGCTTCGTCGGTGGTCGGATAGAACTTCCCGGCTTTCGCGTATTCGGCTTCGAGGGTCCGGACCGAGGTGGTCCCGACCGCGATGACGCGCCGGCCTTCCGCTTTCGCTTTATTGAGGGCGTCCGCGGCTTCCTTCGACACATCAAAGGTCTCGCTATGCATCACGTGGTCCTTCGTGTCCTGGACTTTGACCGGACGGAAGGTCCCTAAACCGATATTGAGGGTGATATCCACCACTTCGATCCCTTTGGCTTCGATTTCCTTAAAGAGTTCCGGGGTGAAATGGAAACCGGCGGTCGGGGCCGCGGCCGAGCCGGGGACCTTGGCGTAGACGGTCTGGTAATCGTTATTGTCTTCGCATTGCTTTTTGATGTACGGGGGTAACGGCATCTTGCCTAACTTATCAAGGATCTCCAAGAAGATCCCCTGATAATGGAATTCCATGTGGCGGATCCCTTCGGGCAAGACCTTCACGCAGGTGCACTGAAGCGAGCCATCGCCAAAGGAGCAGACGGTCCCGAGTTTCACGCTATGGGCATTGCCTAAGAGGCACTCCCAAACATCGCCTTCCACTTGGTGGAGCAGCAGGACTTCGACCTTCCCGTGGGTGTCGAGTTTCTCCCCGACGAGGCGGGCCGGAATGACTTTGGTGTTATTGCGGACGAGGACATCCCCGGGCTTTAAGTAGTCGAGGAGGTCATGAAAGATCTTGTGCTCGATCGTATGATGCTCGCGGTCGATCACCATGAGGCGGGATTCGTCCCGTTGCTTTAAGGGATTCTGCGCGATCAGTTCTTCCGGCAAGTCAAAATCAAAAAGATTGATATCCATTAGAAGCCTCTTTCGTCGCCGTATTTCGCGAGCATCTCGGCCTTATACTCGGCGAAGCGGTCCTCTTGAATCGCTTTTCTGGCCCCTTCCATCAGCTTGATCAGGAAGCGGATGTTATGAATCGAGTTCAGGGTCTTGCCGAAATCTTCGTTCGCCAAGTAAAGGTGGCGGAGATAGGCCTTGGTGTAATGAGTGCAGGTGTAGCAATCGCAGGCGTCATCGAGCGGAGTGAAGTCTTCTTTGTACTGGGCCCCTTGGATGTTGACCCGGCCGTGGCTGGTCATCAAAGTGCCATGGCGAGCGATCCGAGTCGGGAGGACGCAATCGAACATATCGACCCCGCGGGCGATCCCTTCGAGGAGGTAATCGATCGAACCGACCCCCATGAGGTAACGGGGCTTATCGAGCGGAAGATAACGGACCGCGTCTTCGACCATCTTGAGGCAGACGTCTTTGGGCTCGCCAATCGAAGTGCCGCCGATCGAATAGCCAGGGAAGTCCATCGCCGCCAATTCTTTGGCCGCGTGCTCCCGTAAATCGGTATAGGCCCCGCCTTGGACGATTCCGAATAAGGCTTGATCGTCCCGCTTGTGCGCGAGCTGACCGCGTTTAGCCCAACGCAGGGTCCGTTCCGTCGACTCCGCGACATAATCGTGGCTCGAAGGATAAGGGATGCATTCGTCGAAAGACATGATGATATCCGCGCCCAAAGCTTCTTCGATCCCAATCGCCACTTCTGGCGAGAAGAACTCTTTATTGCCATCGAGGTCATTCCGAAATTCGACCCCTTCTTCTTTGATGGTGCGGCTGCTCTTTAAGGAGAAGACCTGAAAGCCCCCACTGTCGGTGAGGATCGGGCCATCGTAGTTCATAAACGTGTGAAGGCCCCCCGCCTTTTTCACGATGTCTTCGCCCGGGCGGAGATGGAGGTGATAGGTGTTGGCCAAAATGACCCCGGACCCGCAGGCTTTGACCTGTTCAGGTGAGAGGCATTTGACCGTCGCGTTCGTGCCGACCGGCATGAACATCGGGACTTCAACATCGCCATGGGGCGTATGCAAGATGCCATAACGGGCCCCGGTGGTCTTATCGATATGCTTGATTTCGAGATAAAAATTCTTTGCCATGCCGCACTATTCTAAAGAGTTCCTTGCCTTAAGGCAAACTGAAGCCGCATCGTCAAGGAAACCCGATCCTTCCGTTCCACTTATTTGCGCTAACAGAAATGCAGTTCGCAAGAACTGGTGCGCTGACACCTCAATCCGGCCCAAAGCTAGACCTTTCGGCTAGCAGCCTACGGGAGGCAGAAAACCCCGAATCAAAGCTAGACGTCTCGGCTAGTAGTTGACGGACAACAGAAAAATCAGCAAGCAAAACGGCATCAAGCATTCAAGATGCCGTTTTTTGTTGGATTTAGAATTTGAAATCGAGGTGGCGTTCCGCCTTTAAGGCCGGCAGGAAACCCTTGCGCCGTTTCATAATCATGAAGAAAGCGTAACCGAGCGAAACCGCGACCAATTCGCCCGCTCCGACATAGGCGACATTGACCCAGAAAGGGAGTTCGAGAATGAAATAAAGTTCCGCTCCGACCACAAAGGCGTTGGCGATAACGGGATAGGCCACCGCGATCAAAAGGCAAGGCGATGCATACGCAACCAAAAGCGAAGAGATCAAGGTCGCGCCGGTCCCAAAGACGATGTCGGGCCAGCCGAGGGGCGAAGTGAGATTGCTTAAGAGGCACCCTAAGGTGAGGCCGATCCAATAGTCCCTTCGGAAAAAGCAAAGGAGAATCAGCGCTTCGGCGATTCGGATCTGGATTTGGCCAAAAGCAATCGGGGTGGAAAGGTACGTAACAACAAAATAAATCGCCGCAATGGTAGCATTGCTGACGATTTTGTAGACGACGTTATCGGACATAAGAAGTCCTCCTGATTTTTTAGAGCTGGGTTCCGAGGAAACAGCTTCGCGGCGACTAGTATAGCAAATCGATCAATAAAAGGACATCCAAGAATCGGGGATCGAGCGTCCTTCTTCGGTCGCTTTGATCACTTCCGCGATCATCGGGGCGAGCGAAATCACATTCACGCCCTCGCTATTTTGCTCGATCGAATTGGTGACGACGATATCTTTGAAATGACCGCCCTGAAGTTTCTTCACGCAGTCACCCGAGAAGATGGCGTGGGTCCCGGCGAGCATCACTTGTTTGGCTCCGCGAGCCTTCAAGGCTTCGGCGCACCCTAACGCGGTTCCGCCTGTATCGATAATGTCATCGAGGATGATGCAGTTTTTATCTTTCACTTCACCGACGACGGAAACGACTTCGGCAACATTCGGAGCCGGACGGCGTTTATCGATGATGGCCAGTCCCGAGTTCGGGAGTTCGGTCGCGAGGTCGCGAGCCCGATGAATCGAACCATGGTCAGGCGAAACCACCACCACGTCTTCGGTTTTGATTTGGAGAGCAGCGAGTTTCTTCCGATAATAGTCTCCAAAAAGCGGGACGACTGAAATATCATCGACCGGGCAGCTGAAGAAGCCCTGGATTTGTTGGGTGTGGAGATCGACCATGATGACCCGGTTCACTCCGACCGTGTCGATCATATCAGCGACGAGACGGGCCGTGATCGGTTCGCCCGCCCGGGCGATGCGATCTTGCCGCGAGAAGCCAAAATAAGGCACCACGAGATTAATTTCTTTCGCTTTAGCATTCCGAAGGGCATCGACGAAAATTAAGGTTTCGAGCAAACGCTCCGCCCCCGGGTTGCAAGTCGATTGGATCACATAGCAGGTTTTGCCCCGGACCGATTCGGTCGCCCGAGCCAAGAATTCCCCATCGGCGAAATGGTTGACTTCGCTTTTCCCTAACGGCAGTTTTAAAAGGTCGGCTACCTGTTGAGCCAGCTTCGGTGAACTCGTAAGTTTAAAGAGGACAACGCTATCTTTCATATAAGGTTAATTTTATCACCAATAGGCAACCGACATGAGCACCATGTTCTTGTTGACTTGGTTCTCGGCGACCGGGGTGATTTTCGAAATATCGTATCCTTTGCGTTTAAGTAAGGCTAAGCACTCTTGACCATGGAACCAATAACGGAGGCCACCGTCTTCAAGGCGGTTCCCCTCCTTCATCGGCTGGACTTTGAGGGGCAAATAGAACATTTGAGACCCCCGTAGCATGAAGTTCTGGGGTTCCCAATCCAAAGTGATCTTGGAGAAGCGGCAGAAACGATAGAGGCTGAATAAGGCGCGGAAGTATTCATCGGGGAGCGCTTGCTCCGCGAGCATCTCAAGGACATCCTTCTCCGGGAAATAATCGAAGGCGATGATCTTGTTCTCGTCGTCGTGATAGGCGATTTTGGCCATATTGATGCCGGCGTGTTTTAACGTCTTGTAATCCGCCAAAGCCTGCTCATAGCCATTAAGATAGACCCGGACCAAATAGGTGACGCCCGAATAGACCGCGATATAGGAAATATGGTCCGGGTGTGAGGCCTGGATGTGATCGATTACAAACTTTTTATTTTTGATCAGGATCGTTTCCATCGGGAGTTCATTATATCAAAAGAGAATCGGTTTATAAAACGAGGCTACTTGGAGCCCTGACTCGCTTTGAGGATTTCGGCCAAGCCCCCTTGGGCGGTTTCCTTATACGCTTTCTTTAAGGAATCCCCGGTGAGTTTCATCGCGGCGACCACGTTATCGAAGCTGACTTTGTTCTGACGGATCGGGGCGACGTATTTCGCATAAACATAGGCGGTGTAAGCCCGAACCGCTCCAATTCCATTCCGTTCGATGCAAGGAATGATGACGTAACCATCGACCGGGTCGCAGCTGAGGCCCAAGAAATGTTCCATTGCGACTTCAGCGGCGTATTCCTGCTGATGGAGCGATAAGCCATCGAGATAGCATAGGGCGGCCGCGGCCATCGAAGAGGCGGTTCCGATTTCGGCTTGGCACCCTCCGATCGAACCGGCGATTGAAGCGTTTTGTTTCACGAGGTTCCCGAAGATCCCAGCCGCGTATAAAGCATCGCGGCAACGTTCGAGCGAAACCCCTTTATCGTGGTGGAGATAATAAAGGACGCTCGGAAGCACGCCGGAAGACCCGCAGGTTGGGGCGGTCACGACCGCTTCGCCACAGGCGGAGCCTTCGCTCACGGCGTAGGCGTAAGAAGAGATGAGCATCGTCCGTCTCGCTTCTTCATCCGCGATCGAAGCAGCGACCCCGTGCATCGCTTTTGCGGTCCGGGAGACTTGAAGCTTCGGGTTGTTATTCGCAGGAATGGGCCCTTCTTCGCTTAACCCGCGCTCCACCGCCGTAAACATCTCTTTGATTGCATTAAGAAGGTAATCATCGATCGCCGGATCTTCGAAGTCGAGGCAGAAGGCTTTGAGGTCGGCAAGGTGCTCCTTCGCCATGTAATCTTTAATCTCTTGGAAATTATGGAAAGGATAGATATCCTTCTCGTTCACCGATTTATCATCGTGGGAAAGGAGCTCGCCCCCGCCTAAAGAAATATAGGTGGCTTCTTTAAGAGCTTTTTCGCCCTTCATCGCTTCGAACTTCATCGTGAGGGGATGGGGTTTCTTTGCCACGGTATCGAAGATCATTTGGACGGGTAGAGGCTTAAAGGCTTCGTCGATCGCAAACTCGCTATGGTGTCCTTGGCCCGTTAAGGCTAAGGACCCGTAGAAGGTCGCCCGGATCGCGGTGACGCCTTTAGGGAGCTTCTGACTAAAGGCTTTCGCGGCATTAAAAGGGGCAATCGTGTGAGAAGAACTTGGCCCGGGACCAATTCGATAGAGTTTACTGAGCGATTTCATGGTTCTATCTTAGGCCAAAAAGGCGAAAGAAAATAGATGGGCGCTCTCTTCTGCTCTTTTCCTATGGAAAAGACCGACGCCAAAAGTTATCATAAAGAACGTTATGTCGACCTTCATTTTGCTCTCGGCCATCCCTGGCGCTGGAAAATCCACTTGGGCCAAGCTCTATCAAAAGGAGCATCCCAATACCCACATCGTCTCTTCGGATGATGTTCGGAAATCAGTCACGGGGAACCAGCAGAACTTTTCGCAAGAACCGCTGGTCTGGCAAACCTTCCTCGATACGATCAACCATTACGCTGAGCAGGAACCCGATTGCACCGTGATCGCCGATTCGACCAACCTTAACAATAAGTATCGGATCTACTACCACGATATGACCCCGAAGTTCACCCACCATATCCTCGTGGTGTTCGATATCCCCTATGAGATTGCCTTAAAGCAGAACCAACTTCGCCCGAAAGAGAAGATCGTCCCTCTCGCCGCGATGGAACGGCTCCATAACGAATTCGAACCCCCGACTGAAAACGTGATCCGCCTCTACGATGAATATCACATCATCGGGCCGAACTTCGTGAGTCCGAAGATCGCTGCTGCGAAATAAAAAATCGCCTTCCGCAAGGAGGGCGATTTTCAATTCAATGAGATTAGGCTTCTTTCTTCGCGGCCGGTTTCTTATCGCCGATCAAGTTCGAGATGAGAAGGACCACCGCTCCAATCGCAAGAAGCGATCCAACGATGTAACCCATGATGACATA
The DNA here is from genome assembly GCA_002068375.1 of Tenericutes bacterium ADurb.BinA155. Next base: position 1,234 of record MVZL01000046.1, on the reverse strand, counting down.
ATCGAGGCCGGCATAAATCGCATCCGTGCCCTGAAGCGAAACGTGATAGGTCTTGCTGCTGGTCACCCGGTAGACGTATTCATAGGAAGAGGAACCGAAGAAGAGACCGCTCACCAAGAGCATTCCGAAGTCCGCTAAAAGGTGCGGAAGTTTGGTCTGAGCGCCTTTCTTGTAGTTCTTGAAGAAGACAATCGCGGCGGCCAACGAGAGAACGAACGTGCCAAAGGCGATCAAGACGTAGGTTAAGAGCTCCGCCCGGATGACCCCGACATTGCCTTGGGCCCTTAAGGTGACGAGATAAGTGATGCCCATCGTGAGAACAAAGGAGAAGAGGACCACCGCGAAGGTCGCGGTGAGGACGGTCAAAATGATATTGGAATCGGCATCTTCGAGCATCTTCATCATCGGGACGTTGGATGCAATAAGCGAACCAATGAGCAAGATGACCGAGACGACGATCCACCAAGCAATCTGGTCTTTGCCGATTAAGCGATAGAACAAGACGGAGTTGAGGAAGAAGAACACGCAGAAGACATAACCAATCGCAACGTAGCAAAGGAAGGAAGCTTTCACGATCTTGTCGTCATTTTCTTGGCGGATCGATTTGAGCGAAAGGACAAATCCTAAAGCCGCAATCAGCATGACCGCTAATCCAAGCACACCGAATTGAAGGCCGAAGTTGTAGCCGGTGTTGCCAATGAAGTTGTTGGCTTGCGAAGAGCCCGAGGGATCGAAGAAATCGGGGCAAACAAAGAAGGAGAAGTAGCAGCCTAAGCAGCCAAAGGCGACAAAGATTAACGCGAAGACGACCGCGTTGATCATTCGAATCGATGATGAATACTTCATGTTTTGAACCTCTTTTTGGGATCCGCAACCGTCTTCAAAATGAATGAGGGAAGCAGCAAGTAATAATTAAAGTCTATCTTGTAGAGATAGTCAAATGAGATTTTCAGGCATTTTGGAGCAAACTGACGGCCACTTTTATGCCATCGAGGGCGCTCGACATGATCCCACCAGCGTAAGAAGCCCCTTCTCCAGCGGGGTAGATTCCACGGATGTTGCACTGGCAATCGTCGCCCCGGGGAATTCGGACGGGCGAAGAGCTGCGGGTCTCGACTCCGGTGAGGACGGCTTCATTCTCCAAAAAGAAGGACTGGCTCTGCCCAAGGATCGGAAACGCTTCTTTGAGGGAGGCCGCGATATAGTCGGGAAGAATTTGGTTTAAGTCCTGAAG
>MVZL01000045.1 GCA_002068375.1 Tenericutes bacterium ADurb.BinA155 | reverse complement strand
GCCCGAAGCAAGAAGCGAGAAGGAACGGCCGGTGCCCCGCAATGGAATGCGGACGGTAACGGAAGAGGGCAAAAAGAAGGAAACCCGCTAAGGGGAGAAGACTAAGGAAGCCAAAATCGCTGAAGAAGAGGAGTCCCATCAAAATCACGCTGAGGAGAGGCGACCCCACCGCAGCGATCAAGATCCCAGTCTTCGCCTTCTTTGAAGGAAAAACGAGCGAGGAAAAAAGGAAAGAAGTCATAAATAAGCCAAAGAAAAGAAAGGCCAAGGCCATTTGGCCAAATAGGGGCAGCCGCGGTAAGGGGATGCTGGAGGATAAAGGAGGAACATCGGGGGAAAATAAGAACGCTAATCCTAAAAAGGTCGGGGCGAGGAAGGAGAACCACCCGAGAGTTTTCCAATAACGGAATAGCGCGAAAAAGACCGAGATGAGGCAAAGAAGCCCCACGATCCCGAAACTGATGCCCGTGAGAGCGTGAACCCCCACCCGGGGATCCTTGTTCCCAAGATGCTGGAGCTCCCCTAAGGCCCAGGCCCCTTGCTGAGGAAGGTAAGAGATTTCAATCGCTAAGATGAGGCGCCCCGTGTTGCTCGAGAAGTTCCCGCTTTGCGAATCGCTCACTAAGGTCGCCGGAAGAAAGCGGTCCTTCGATAAGGACCCGGTCGTCATCACATGCTGATAGCTCGACCCATCGGTGGAATAGAAAACACGCTCGGCGAGGAAGGGGGTTGGAAACGCCAAAAAGAACGTCGCATCCTGTCGGACGGAAATAAGCGTGATGTAATAAGTCCCGTAGCCTCCTTCCGGGAGCCCTTGGCTGGACCAAGGCTTTGCCGCATCGACTTCCTGATGGATGGGTCCCGGCTCCGATTCACTTATTTCCCAAGCGTTGAGGGCGAGAATCGCGGGTCCCGCCAAATGGAACGCCGTCTTCTTCCCATACTCGCTTTGTTCCCCGTAATCGATCTGGCCCGAAGTCGCGATAAAAGATTCGCCCGGCCGCGAAAAAGAGGACGGCAAGAGCCAGGAAATCGAGGGGATCAAGGCGAAGGCGAAAAGAAACAGAAAAAGATACACCAAAAATCGAAGCCAAGTCCGCTTCATGGTTTCATTAAACCATAGGATGCGTTAATAAAGCGCCAATCGTGAAATCGGGATTTTTTGCTTCGCTTGGTTCCTCGCGGGACCGGCTTTTTTCTTCGTGATGAGTTAAAGAGCAGGATTATTTCTTCAAGTTATAATCCTCGCTCAAAATCATTTTCTTAATGGTGTTTTTCTTTACCGCGGACACAATGGTGAGAGCGAGGGCAACCCCGAAAAAAGCAATCGGGGCAATCGCGAAGACGGAAAACCCAAAAGAATCCGAAAGTCCAAGGACGTATAGCAGGAGATATTCCGTGATGATATAGGTAAAGATAGCGACAATAGGCGGCATAGGATTCGCATAGTTGTCCCGACGGTCTTTGGTGCCTTTTTTGACCGCATCGAAAAGGAACAACGACGTTTCTTGGATCTTCGCCGCTTTATAGATGTTTAACCCTAACGCCACCGCCGAAGCGATCAGGGTAATGATCATCAGAATTGAAAAGATAATCGCATAGATCGCGCCAAAGCCGGGGTTGGAGGAACCGCTATGAAAGGACGAACCCAGCGTATTAAAATGAAGAAAAATCCAGAGGGGAGACACCATCGCCGCCGCCGCAGTGCACGATCCGGATGCTTTATCGCAAGTCGGGATCACTAATTTGAAGATCGGAAGCAAGAAGGCGAGCGATGCTCCAACGAACAAACACGCGCTGCTGGCGATATTGAAAGCAAAAGACGTTAAGAAGCCTTTCGAGTAGCGGGTGTATTGCTCTTTGCTCGATGGGCTCCCACTGGCTCCGCTAACGGAAGCCATGGGGTTTTCGCTTGGAATCGCATCGTTCCCCCGACCCTCCAGCGGACGCTCCGGGGTCTCCGGCCAATTCAGCTTCGTCCCGCAAGCGGAGCAATAGGCCGCGCCGAAGTTGACTTCGTTACCGCATTTGCCACACTTGTATTTTCTACCCTCATTTTCGTTGCTCATGGTTTCCCTCCTTGATGGGTTTTAGCATTTCTCGGGACGTTCTTTCTTCAAAATGAAACTCTTCGTTATTTTTGGGGTGCCTCCTCAGGGTTGATTTTGCTACTCGGCGATTCTCCCTCCGAAAATTGCTTTCGCTTCACCAGAGCGTCGGCACGCCGTTCACGTAATGCCAACAACCCGTCTTAGACGTCTCGGAATACCAATAGGCGGTCCCGCCATAATCATTCCAATGATAATCCCAGTCTGTTGGCCGAGAGGTCGCTTCGCAATAGATGGCGCAGCCCGTGCAACCGTAGAAGGCCCCATAGCTGACGTTCGTGACGGAACTGGGGATCGTGACCGAGGTGAGGCCAGTACAGCCGAAGAAGGCGCACCAGCCGACGCTCGTGACGGAACTGGGGATGACGTAGGCCGATCCGCTTTTGCCCGCAGGATAAGCGATGAGGGTCTTGCCGTCCTTGCTAAAGAGGACGCCGTCGATCGATTGGTAATTCGGGTTCGCCGAATCGACGATGATGGAGGCTAGACCCTTGCAGCCAGAGAAGGCGCGCACGCCGATGCTCGTGACGGAGCTGGGGATCGTGACCGAGGTCAGAGCCGAACAGCAAAAGAAAGCACCCCACCCGATGCTCGTGACGGAATCGGGGATCGTGACCGAGGTCAGGCCGGTGCAGCCGAAGAAGGCGTAATTGCCGATGCTCGTGACGGAATCGGGGATCGTGATAGAGGTCAGGGCCGCGAAGCCCTTAAAGGCGTAATCGCCGATGGTCGTGACGGGCAGTCCATTATATTCGGAGGGGATGACGATAACGGGATCTATGGTATTGCGGCCCGATACGCTATAGGACTTTCCATCGGCGGCCAAGGTGAATAAGAGTTTCTTTTTTCCCGCGAAAGTCGCCGTGTAGGTGGCCACTCCGGTGACCTCGACGATCGCGGGATTCCATCCGGAGAAGGTATAGGCGCAGTCCGTATCCTCGGCTTTCGTCGGAGTGCTGCCGGTATAACTTGGAGTGGACCCATAATCCCAATCGGATTTCTGGAGCTCGGCTCCATCCCAGTTCGCGAAGGTGATGGTGAAACGCTTCACCGGCTCGGACGAACTCGAAGAGGAAGAGGAGCCTGAAGAGCCCGAAGAAGATCCGCCCTCCGAACTGTTCGACGAAGAGGACTCGGAAGAAGAAGTTGAGGCCGAGGAGGAACTCGAGCTAGAAGATGAGTCTGAGGAGCTGGAAGAGACGCCGCCCCCCGAGGAGGACGCCGTCCCAGAAGAGGAACTAAACGAGCTAAGGGAGAACGAACACCCCGATAACGAACCCAATAACGCCAAAGTCATCAGCAAGGCGATTCCTTGTTTCTTCATAACAAAACCCTTTCTTTGCTGATTATAGAAAAGGAACCACTAAAGAAGCGCCAAACGAGGAAAAAAGGGGGCACCACCGCTGCTTTCTTGGCACTTTCAGGAGGAAGTCTCGGCGGGCGTCCTTAAAAAGAAAGGAGCCCCGTGAGGAGCCCCTTAAGCGTCTTAATGGCCTTTACCAGAGGGTAGGCACGCCACTCACGTAATGCCAATAACCGGTCTTCTCACTCGCAGAATAATAATAGGCGGTCCCACCCCCATTATTCCATAAATCTTCCCAGAGAATCGGCTGATAGCCCGCTTCGACATAAATCGATAGATGGGTGCAACCCGAAAAAACCATTTGCCCCATGAACCTGACGGTTTTAGGAACGATGATGGAAGTTAAGGCCTTGCAGTCGGAGAAGGCACTTGAACCGATGGTCGTGACGGAACTAGGAATCGTTACCGCGGTCAAGGCAGAGCAGTCGCTGAAGGCCGCCTGAGGGATGGTCGTGACGGAACTGCCGATGGTGACGGAAGTGAGGCTGGTGCAGCCATCGAAAATGGAACTCTCGAGGGAGTTAACCGTATTCGGGATCGTGACGGAGGTTAGGGACGTGCAACCGGAGAAGGCACGGTAACCGATTGCCGTGACGGAACTACCAAAGGTGATGGAGGATAGGCCGGTGCAGCCTTCAAAGGTCGTCTCCTCGATGGTCGTGATGGTGTCGGGAAGCACGATGGAACTGAGGCTGGTGCAACCTTTGAAGGCATTTGAACCGATACTCGTGATGGTGGCGGGAATCTCGATGTTATTGAGGCTGGTGCAGCCGGAGAAGGCACTTGAGCTGATACTCGTGAGCGTGGCGGGAAAGGCGATGGAAGCAAGGCCGGTGCAGCCGGAGAAGGCCGAATCGCCAAGGCTCGTGAGGGCGCTAGAAAGCGTGACCGCAGTGAGGCCGGTGCAGCCGGAGAAGGCGCCCTGAGCGATGGTCGTGACGGAGTTCGGGATAACATAACTCAGATCGCTCTTGAGCACGGGATAGGTCAAAAGGGTTTTCCCGTCTTTGCTATAAAGGGCACCGCCAATCGACTGATAACTGGGATTCTCGGAGCTAACGGAGATGGCAGTTAAGCCGCTGCAATTGGAGAAGGCTTTTTCCCCGATGCTGAGGACCGAACTAGGAATCGCCATCGCAGTCAGGCCAGCGCAAAACCCGAAAGCCCCAACGCCGATGCTCGTGACGGAATCCGGGATCGTAAAGGCGGTGAACGGGCAGCGAGCGAAGGCCCAGTCGCCGATGGTCTTCACCGAGTTTGGAAGCGTGACGGAGGCTAAGGAGGTGCAATTGCCGAAAGCGGCAACCGCGATATTCTCGAGGGAGTTAGGAATGCTCACCGTCAGGATACTTGTGCAGTTCTCAAAGGCGCTCTCGCCGAGACTCGTGAGGGTATTGGGGAGGTTAATCGATGCCAGCTTCTCGCAACGATAGAAGGCGTTTTTGCCAATGCTGACGAGGGTATCCGGAAAGCCGAACGAGGTGAGGGCACTGCAATATTGGAAAGCACCTTCCCCAATGCTACTGAGCGGACCGGAGACCGCGATGGAAGTCAGCGAATTGCAAAAAGCGAAGGCATCCGTAGCGATGGTTGTCACCGCGGCAGGGATGGAGTAGCTCGTTCCGCTTTTGCCCCCAGGATAGCAAATGAGCCTCTTGCCATCCTTGCTGAACAGCACACCATCGATCGATTGGTAGTTCGGGTTCATCGCGTCAACCGAAATGGCAGATAATTGGTGGCAAGACGTAAAAGCGTCGTCACCGATAGCCGTGAGCGAAGCCGGGAGGGCGATGCTCGGCAAACTGGAACAGCCGGAAAAGGCACCGGCGCCAAGAGTGGTCACGGAATCCGGGATCGTAATGGTAGTCAACTTTTCGCATAGAGAGAAGGCGGAACCACCGATGCTCGTGATGTTCGCGGGAAGCGTGAGTGAAACCAGATACCGGAGTCCATAGAAGGCACCGGAATCGATCCTCGAGATGGGCAGGCCGTTATAGGTGGAGGGAAAGACCAGCGTCTCATAGTAGAGCCCAGTGACATCCGACAAAATGTAGGAGTTGCCATCATCGGCCAAAGTGAAAATGGACCCCCCAGGAATTTTGGCTTCTTTGCTATAGAGGGCGGTGTAGGTGGCCGCTCCGCTCACATCCGCGATCGCGGGATCCCAGCCCGAGAAGGTATAGGTGTAGGTTGAATCTTCATTTTGGGTGGGAGTGCTGCCGCTATAGACCGGAGTGGATCCATAGCTCCAAGCCGAGGCCTGAAGGGTGGTTCCATTCCAGTTTTTGAAGGTGATCGTGTATTGGTTAACGGTTTGCTTAAAGGTCGCGGTGACGGTGAGATCGCTCTTGACGTTTGAATAGTCCGTGTCCCACTGATCGAAAGTGTAGGAATATTGGGCATCCCCCGTTTTCGTTGGGGTCGCGCCCTGATATTCCGCCGCGGTGCCATAGGCGACGCCACGATCGACATAGAGCTCGGTGCCATCTTCATTCACGAAGGTGACGGTATAGGTATTGATCTCCCATTTGGCGTAGAGGGAGACGTTCCCTTCGACGATGTCGGCGTTGAAATCCCAGGGAAGGGTCAATGCCTCATCTTTGTACCAGCCTTGGAAGGAAGACCCTTCCTTGGTGGGGGCAACCGGCTGATCGGCTTTCGAGCCATAGGCCTTGGTCTCCGAAGGAACCGTGGTTCCCCCGTTCGCTTCGAAGGTGACGAGGTAGTTATTGACGGTAGCACTAAAGGTCGCGGTGTAGGTCGTATCCTGGGCGACCGGGCCGATCGCGGGGTCCCAGCCCGTCCAAGCATAGGTGTACTGGCTCGTCGCGCTCCGGGTCGGGGCATTCCCGCGATAAACCGGGGTTGTGCCATAATTCCATGAGGATGTTTGAAGCGCGGTGCCATCGTAGTTATTAAATGTGATGGTGTACTGATTGGTCGAGGAAGAATATCGGGCGGTATAGGTCGCGTCCGCCGTGACGGTGACAATCGTGGGTGACCAGCCAAAGAAGACGTAGGAAGTCGCGGCATCGGCCGGTTTGCTTGGAGTCCCAGCGTAAGAAGGCGTCGCCCCATAGTCCCACAAGGACTTCTGAAGCTCGGAACCATCGTAGTTAACGAACGTAATCGTGTATTGATTCGTTGAGGCGGAATACTGGGCGGTATAGGTCGCGTTTTCCGTAACGGAGACGATGGCTGGGGACCAGCCAGAGAAAACATAAGAACTGGCCACCGTCGCGGGTTTTACCGGCGTCCCCGAATAACTGGGTGTCACCCCATAGTCCCAATTGGATTTCTGAAGTTCCGTGCCATCGTAGTTGAGGAAGGTGACCGTATATTGGTTAACCAAAGAAGAATATTGCGCGGTATAGATCGTATTCGCCGTAACGGGAGCGATTTCCGGTGACCAGCCCGAGAACGTATAGGAATACTGGGCATCCGCCGCTTTCGTCGGGGTCCCAGAGTAGCTGGGTGTGGAGCCATAGTCCCATGAAGAATTCTGAAGTTCCGTGCCATCGTCATTGGTAAAGATGATCGTGTATTGGTTGATCGAAGAGGTGTAGCGGGCGGTGTAAGTCGCGTCCGCGCTCACGGGGGCGACCGTCGGGGACCAGCCCGAGAACGTATAGGAATACTGGGCATCCGCCGGCCTCGTCGGGATTTGAGAGTAGGAAGGGGTGGAGCCATAGTCCCACGCGGACTTCAAAAGCTCAGAGCCATCCCAGTTTTTGAAGGTTATGGTGTACTGGTTCGTCGCGTTCGAATATTGAGCGATCCGATCACCGTCAGCTTGGATATTGGTGAGCGGCAGATCCCAGCCCGTGAAGGAATAGGTATATTGCGCGTCGGAGGGCCGAGTCGGCATCGCCCCATCATAGATCGCGTCTTTCCCTTGCTCCACCGTGACGGAAGAAAGGGGACTCTTATCCCAGTTCTTGAAGGTGATGGTGAAGATCTTAATCGGCGTGAGAGAACTTGAGGAACTTGAAGAAGCCGGAAGGGAGGAGGAACTCGAGGAGGAACTCGATGAAGAAGAAGGGTGATGATTTAAGTTGGACGCGACCAAGAAGGCGATTTCAAGCGCGAGGCCCGATAGGACTAACGAAACCACAAGCGCGACGATCTTCTTACCTTTCATGCCGATAAATCCCCTATTTCTCGACGTCCATTGTAAGGAAGGGCTTGCTAACGAAATGCTAAAAAGGAAAAGGAAAGACGGAAAGGGCTCCTCCCCCGCTTTTGCCTTAGCGGAAACTTAGCGATTTTTATCGGAATTCAAACACCTGATTTTTGGCCCTCCAAAGCGAATTATTGGTCCCTTTTAATTGGTTTTTGGAGGAGTTATTAGTCCCTTTTTCTGGATGAGCGAAAGAATTCTTGGTTCCTTTTGGGTTCAAAAGGAAGGAAAGAACGGGGTTTTAACGGCGATAGAGGAGAATCTCGTCGGGTTTGATGATGTTAAGGAATTCCGTGGGCGTGGCGTTAAAGGCGGAGCCAAGGACATCCGCTTTCTTTTTAAGGCGATTTGTCAGAGCGTTTTCATAGGTGATGAGCTCGGTTAAGCTCATCGTCCCATCGGAAATAAGATGAAGGTCGACATCGCTTTGTTCGTTGCTTTCTTTCTTCGCATAGGATCCAAAAAGGAAGACCTTCAAGACCTGAGGATAACGGGGGCTCAGCTCTTGAACCGCTTGCTGGATCGTTTCAAAGGATAAAAGAGAAGGCTCTTTCATTTTTTCTTCTTCATTAACGCGATCACTTCTTTATGGTGCAGGGTGTATTCCTTGCTCGAGATGAGACCGCCTTGCTTTAGTTCAAGAAGGACCGCTTTCGCTTCCTTATATTTCTTATGAGCTAAAAGATCTTGGTATTCCCCATAAGGAAAAACAGGATCGCTCAATGGGGGTAAAAAGGAATCGGGATTATCGGAGGCCATAACGTTCTTCTTTTTTATCTTACGCTTACGCACGAGAAAGCAAAGGAAGAGAAGACGGAGGGACTTTGGTCCTAGCCCCTCACCCCACCGCAATCCACCCCCTTGAATCTCTTTTAGCGATACTTTAGCGATACCACCATTTTTTAGCATTTTGTTAACGCCTTGTTCTTTAGAGTTAGGGCAAACGAGGTATTGTTCATGAAACGTTATAAGATGGCTCTCGCGTTAGGTTGCTTACTTTGCGTGGGGGCGTTAGCCGCCTGCGGAGGAGTGAATGGGAATGAGGGCTCGAGCGGCCCCGCCACCTCAATCGTCCTTGAGGACAAACTCTTGATCGCCGCTTCCAGCCTCAACTATGAAGTCGGGGGCGAAGCGATTAAGCTTAGCGTCGACGCGAGTTCGGTCTTAACGAAACACCAAGCGGCTTCAATCCGCTTTGCGATCGTCGGAACTAACACGATCGGCGGCAAGATCGAAGAGCAATCGGGCGCCTATTATTTCAGTGCGACCGGGGCGGGCGAAGTCTCGATCAACGCCCACATCAATGATCTAGTGAGT
>MVZL01000044.1 GCA_002068375.1 Tenericutes bacterium ADurb.BinA155 | reverse complement strand
ACTATCCCCGCTTCCCTTACTGGGGGCATGGATCTGGGGCCGTTCTGGTTTTGACGGAGAATGACTTGGTAGTGGCTGCAGTGGAGTGGTGATCTTTAACACCAAAAACAAATAACTGATAACAGTTATATGAGAAACGCCTCGCGCGTTTCGTATGCCCGCGCCTAATCTTCGGATCTAGGCAACCTTATTGGTCCCCTGCTTTGCAGGGCCGGCACGCTCTCTGCGGTTTCCTCGCTTCACGCGCACTTTGAGTGTCATAACAAGGCGATAAGCTTGGGCCGATGACTATAGGCCCAGGACGAATAACGCGCTAGTCTCGCCTTAAGGGCTCGGTACCATTCCTGCCTTAAGGCCAAACCTGATGGTGCCTAAACTGTAGGCGCTGCTATAGGGTCTTCTTCGGACCGGGGTTCAATTCCCCGCGACTCCACCAAAAGAAAGTAAGCACGCTCAAAATGGGTGTGCTTTTTCTTTTTCTTCAGAAAGATTAGTCGCTTTCCTTTTTTCGTTTGGTGTATTATTTATGTGGGCTCGGGTTTGACCCGCGCGGTAAAAAGTGGCTTCGGCCCCTTTTTATTTTGTCTTTTCAGTGGCGGCGAACCAGCCTTTTGGAAACTTGCGGATTCCCTTTCCCATATACTTGGGATAATAAGCAATTCTTGTCTCTATACTTTCGAAATCTTTCCCTTTTCGTCCGTATTTAACATACCGATGAATCGGGTATGAAAAGAGATCGGCAACTTCAATTCCGGGGTAAACGTTGTTCGGGTCAATTTTCGAATGCTTACTGTTAAAGAATACACCCCGAATTCTATCTCGGATTTTCTCTTTGGCCAATTCTTTGGTTCCAGAGGAATAAAAAACTTTGGAAACGTGGGCCAAAAGTTGGTGGTCCTCAAGTTCGCCGCGGCTTTCAAAGACCAAAGCGACCTTTTCATGAACTTGGGTTAAGCCATAGATGTCTTTTAATAAATAGTCAAAGGCAACCTCGTAAGGGTCGTACAGATATCCCTCCCTGGCATAAAGCTCCAAATCAAAACTAATTGAAACAATTGTACAAGAGACCATGCTTAAAGTGTTGCTGAGTGATGCCATAAATTGATCTTGGCGTTTCTTCGGAAAATTAAAATTGCCTTCACCTTTTTTGATTTCTCTAGTATGGAGAACCACGCTTTGCCATTTCTCTTTCCAATATTGCTTCTTCAGTTTTGTGATTAAATACTTAGCATTGTCATATTCACTCTTCTTGAAAATGCATCCTGTCAGAGTGAAATAGCGGCGTCCTTCGTCGATAGTTCTGCCTAAAACGAGTTGTCTTTTCACGTAATCCAAAGCCTGACTTGATCCGTTTTCATCGAAACAAACGATTGTATTAATGGTGGGACCAAAGCCAATAAATTCCGTGGGCTTCTTAAAGCATTGTTTTAGCCCTTCTTGATCCTGAATTGGCTTTTGTTCTATAGGCTTGTGATTCATACTACCTAAATATAACAGCAAACCCGATTACCTGGCGACTCTTGTTTTGACCGTAAGGCTGGTTAGTCCATCGTATGGGGTGATAAAGTATTGTGAATGCTTGGGACTAGACTCTTGGGAAGGAAAACGGAAATGAAAAATAGATGGCCGATCGAAAAGATGCACGACGCCTATATTCAAACCATTCAGTTTGAAATTCAGCCCAAGAACGGAAAAGAAGGCTTTCAGGATATCTTGATTGTTTTCGTCCCGTTCGGAGGAACCGCCCCCTATCCTTTGGCGGCCGCTCTCTTCCATAACTGCTCGTCTGTGCTGGTTGACCGGAAACCCTTAAAACGGCGTCACGGAGATTATTCCAACGCCGAGTTCGACACCGCTGAGGTCTATGATGGTCACGCCGTCTTCTCCTTTAATTCGGTCCAACTCTACGAGATCTCCTTCGACTACACCCGGTTCAAATTCTTCCCGCTGGAGTAACCATGAAAATTAACTGCCAAAATTTTGCTGCCATTTACGTCATCGTCAAAAAGCACATTGATCATCAGGATCCTTATGGTCTTCTCGCCAGTGGCTGTCCTCAGGATGAATTCGAGCTTGAAGCCGCTGAAGTGACGAAAGTTTTGATCTTACGCCATTTGGACAAGCCCAAAGCGTTAGCTCGAGCGATTGTTAAAATCATGATCCAATCCTTTGATGAAAGGGAGAAAGTCGATTATTGGTTGGAAGACGCGGCGGGAATGCTTCAAGACATTGCCGCGGCCCCGGCGGCGAACGATTGGCCGATTGCCCGGATGAATAACGCATGCATTACTGGCCTCTTTTTAGAACTTCCTCCCAAAAACGGGAAAGACCGGTATCAGGATATTGTCGTTCTTTTCTCTTACGGGCCCGCCAAGAAACGACAATACGGCTCCGCGATTTTCCATAATTGCTGGGACGTTCAAATCGATAAAGGGAAATTCAAAGATAAACGGCCGTACTGCGGTGCCAAGTTCACTGCGGTTTCTCTTCTTAACAACGTGGCTTTCTTAACCTTCACAAATGGATTGGCCTCGCTCTTTTTCCGTTATAAAAAGTTCTCCTGTGCCTTATTAGCGTGAAGTTCAGACTCTTCCTTGTGCCGGTTTGGATTATCGAGCACGTAAAAGCGGTTATCTTCTTTGGTGCCATAACGGGTTTCATAGATGTTGTTTCCGAGATAATGGAATCCGCATTTTTCGACGACTCGTTGGCTCCGCTTATTGCGGACGAAGTGACCGATGGTGAGAAAGTCGAGTTTGAGGTCGTCGAAGCAAAAGGCGATCACCCGTTTAACGGCTTCGCTCATGAGGCCTTGTCCCCAATAGGTTTTCGATAAAACATAGCCGATTTCGCGGCCTTTTAAGGCTGCGTAGGCTGGCGGCAAAGAACATTCATATTCCTCGATCCCCAAGGAACCGATAACGTGATTTGTCGCTTTATCAACGAGAGCGAAGGTCTTTTTTTGTGCGATGAAATGCTGAAGGATCACCGCGCTTTCGTTCTTGTCTTTATGGTGAGACCAACCGGCCCATTCTCCGACATCGGGGACGGAGGCATAGGCGTAAAAATCGTCGAGATCGTTAGCGGTGAACGGCCGCAAAAGGAGGCGTGGGGTTTCTAAGACAATGTTCGAGATATCGACGTTCGCGTTCATAGCCCTTATTTTTTCCCTTTCCGACTAATTGTCAATGGAAGTAAGGACTGGAGGAGACTAGGCGAACCGCTAAAGAAGCGTAAACGCGAATCGGGCTTTGTTAACGGAGCTTCGAATAGTTTGCTAGGATAACGCTATGTTCTTGCGTTTCGGGAGGGGCTCGAATGCATTGCCACAATTGTAATTTTGTTTTTCGCGGAGAAGCGGAAGTCTGCCCTTATTGCGGGGCTCCGCTCGTAAAACAGGAACCCAACTGGCTCCTCCGCCACATTCCACTCAGCCACGATTCCGAAATCACGATCGGTTTCATCTTTTGCGTGCTGCTGGTCAATCTCTTTCTCGCCTGTCTCGTGTTTGACCTCATCACCAATTTTTCTTACGACCTCACTTTTTTCGGTTACGTTGGAATCATCGGTTCGGTCTTTTTCGTCCTCATTGTCATGCGGGCGAAGCGTTGGCTTACGATCACGCGGGGCGTGGATATCTTTTTCCTCGTAGGCTTGGTCGTCTTCTTACTTGTTTTCGGAGAATACGGCGGTCGGCATAGCGTCGGAGGAAATAACGCGGCCGCTTCTTTCGCTTTGGAATATGTTTTCCCAGCCTATCTTGTGTTTGTGACCGGCTACGAATGGATCTTCCTCATGACCAATCGCAACGTGAATTCCTCACAGCTTATCGGCGATGCCCTCTTCCGTTTTCTCATTGCCACGTTGATTTTCGCCTTTCTTTTCTCGGGCCTCGACGCCTATTGGTATGGCGAGCTTCGACCTTATTCTTCCTATTTCGTTTCCATCGCCTTTGGCGTCACCCTCTCCTTCTTTATCACCTGTTTGATCTTGGTTTTCAGGCGGCTGTTCCGTCAACTTTCACAGTGGTATGTCAAATAAAGCGAACGTCGAGAAAATCGGATTGGTTCTTTCGGGCGGGTTGGCGCGCGGAGCCTGCCAGCTTGCTTTCGCGAACGAAGTGATCAAAAAGGTCGGCCGCGATCGAATCAAGATTCTTTCTTGCTCTTCAATCGGCTCGCTTAATGGCTACGCGATTGCCACCGATTCCGTCGACACGATGCTGGCGAATTATTGCAATTTCGACTGCGAATCCACGTCGGAATTTCGTTTCTTCATCAAAAATCGACTCTTCCGTAAAGTGTTCGCATCCTTAGGAAATAAAACAATCGATATTCCATTTTATGTTTCGGCAACCCGTTTGCCTCTCTTTCAGGAATATTATTTCTACCTGCACCGCGATTCCCCAATCCGCGAGGTGAAAAGTTTGGTGAACATCGCGATGGCCTTTCCTTTGGTGAATGGGCCAAAGCGTGACCAAGCCAAACGTTCCTATATCGATGGAGGAGCCGGAGATAACGTTCCGATTTATCCTCTATTGGACCAAGACCTTGATCTGATTTTGGCTCTGCATCTTTATCCGCGCTTCCGCCCGAGCGAGAACGCGATTCTTTCCTGCCAGAAAGATGGCAAGATTCTGCTTGACGTGGACACGACTCTCGAAGAGCCGGAAGAGCATTCTTCCTTCTCTTTGTCACAAACCGATTTGAACGAAATGGTCGAGGACGGAGCCGCTTATGGCAAACAATTCGCCGATTTCGTTTTCCAAGATATGACCAAAGAAGGGATCGAAGCCCGGTCCTTCGAATGGACACGTTCCAAAATCGATTTGCGTCGCAACAAAACGAGGGATGGGTTGCTCCGCCTTGTCGAAATATTGAACCTTTTCTTTTCGATGAGGTATCCCGAATGACGAAAAGAGCGGTGGCGTTAGCTGGCGGAGGATCGCTCGGGGCCTACGAGGTCGGGGCGTTCGAAGCCTTGCGCGAGCTCGGCATCGATTACGATATTGTGACCGGGACTTCAATCGGCGCCCTCAACGGGGCCTTTTTCGCAACGGGGGAATACGATCGCTGCCGGAAATTATGGGAAGATATCACCCCGGAAGGGGTCATGGTGCAGGGGGTCAATATTTCAAAACGGGCTTTGATGGAGGCGGATTCAGAAAAAGCGGTGCTGAAATCGTTCATGAGCTTTTTAAAGAATTATGTGAAACGCCGCGGCTCGGCCGACATCACCCCCTTTCGACATTACGTCGCCGATGCGATCGACCCCGTCGCCGTAAAAAACGCCCCGAGAAAATTCGGGCTGGTCACGACTTTACTTCCACGGCTTAGCGAAGTCGACTTGGTGGTGAACGATTTGCCCGTCGATCGGATCCTGCCTTATTTGCACGCCTCAAGCGCCTGCGCCCCGGTCTTCCCGATCGAGGAGATTGACGGCAAAAAATACATTGATGGTTTCTACAACAATAATTTGCCCATTGATTTTGCCTTCCGTCTCGGGGCGGAAGAGGTTATCGCCATCGACCTCAAATTGTTTTCGATCAAGCCGCAGCATTCCTATTTGCTTTCCTTACCCAACGTCATCTACATCGCCCCGTTTACCAGCCTTGGCTCAATGCTCGATTTCTCACAAGAGCCCATCCGTCGCCATATGCGCTTGGGCTATCTCGATACAATGAAACGCTTCGGCCGTTATCGCGGCTACCGTTTCACCTTTAATAATGCTGACGATTTCGAGGCCCTGGGGGACGAATTCCTTGTTAACCTCGCTCATGAAAATGGCATCTATTTCAAAAACTGCATTACCGCCATCACCGCGGGGATTCAGCGGGAGATGCGGGCCTCCGATTATCTATTAAGGGCAACCGAGCTTGTCTATGAACCGTTATTTTCTGAAGCGGAGCAGGAAAAGATATGGGATCTTCGCGAATTCATCGCGCTTGGTCGCGAGCGGCTTATCGCCGGAACATTAAACGAGGACAACAAAGTTGGGCAGCGGCTATTGCAAGTCTACCATCACGCCGTCGCCGCCCCTTCATTAGATTCCATGGCCAAAATTCGCGAGGATGGTTTCGCGAACGAAATTACACGATTAGCCTTGCATCTCTTCCCGCTCTTTTACGTGCGAAAGGCCCTTCCCGCCCCGGCGTCAACCTGATCCTGGTTCCTTTCTTTTCGTTCGCTCTCTTTCCTTCAACTCGGTTCCGCTCTCCGAGATTTTTTCTTAAAAGGGAGATCAAAGTTTAGAAACCGTTCCGTAAAACGACGAAAAACAAGCAAGAAATCACTCATTATTTGAAGGAATTGTTAAATGAGCCCCACGAAAAAGATCTCTTGTCTCTTCTCGCTTTTGCTTCCTCCCTTGTTGCTTGGTGGATGCACTCCTTCTAATTCCTCGAGTTCCTCTTCGTCCGGGGACGGGGACGCTTGGGTGATTCAAACCCCCTATGATGGTACGAAAACCATCTCTTTCCAAAAGGGGCTTCGTCATATTAGCGAATCGATGATTTTCGAGGCTTGTGGATACGGCGATAATGATATTTCTTTAGGTCTCTATGCTTCGATAGGCTATCGGTTGCATGAGGTTTATCAGTATGACGAATCGCAGGGGACTCTAAGCCTCTATGCGATGAGCAAAAGCCAATATGAAGCCAACTATCTTTCGATCAAGGTGGGGGATGCCAGCGTTCCGGTTTTGAAAGATAAAACGGTGGACCCTCAGTGGATCTATCGATATTTGGGACAATACGCGCTCACCGATGATCGTGCTCGTTACGGCTTTTACACCGATAGTCTCTTTCTTCATTATTACACCCCGGATTTTCCGACGAGTTCGCTTCAACTTTATTATGCAACCGTCGAGTTCTACTCTTTTTGGTCTTTCTTGTTCGTGGCCGAAGCGCTTTCGTCCCAACTTAAGGTCAGCTTCGCCGAGCAAAGTGATGTTGCTTCCTTCACCTCCTGGGCTGATCTGATTAATTCAAAAGATCCGAATTGGCTCCAAAGCAAGACGATTTCAGGCGTTTATCGTGATCCGAGCTATACTACGCTCGTTAGTTTTGAGAGCATCAACTCCCATAATCCTTATTTGCTTTATCTCCAGTTGGCTTAATCGTTAGCGGTTCTTCATTCCTACAGAGTTTAAAGTAATGATAGCCATCCTTTTAGGATGACCAATGCGGTAAAATGTAAATTACATGAAGACGCCTCAGGGGAAAAAAAAGAGCAGGTTCGCTTTTCTTTTTTCGTGGATTCTCCTTCTCTTCGTCGGTGTGACGGTCGGGGCGAGCATGGCGGTGAATGTCAATTACGCTTCCTTTCAGAATGGGGGAGTCAGCGTCGTTAATGGAACCTTAGATCTCACCGAGGCCGCGACGAAGGATAATGCTTTCTATTTCGCGATCACGGGTCCGGTGGATTTCTATTGGAAACGCTGGGTGGTGAGCGATAACGATACGGCGGCACCGAATAGCCAAATTGCCCTTCCCTCTTATTGGAACGATTCGGGCTATGACAAGGCGGGATATGCTTCCTATGGTTTCACAATCACCGGGGTGCCCACGGACGGATCGATTGGACTCTCCTTTTCGGAGGTTCCAATGGCGATTCGGATCTTCTATCGTTGCGAAAACGATGCCACGTATACCTTACTTGGGACATCGGGAACCTTAAGTAAGACAACCTGGGACGATCCGAATCCCCGCCTCGATAATTCCTTTTTCCGATCCAGCGGCGGGGCGATCCGCATCATTTATGAAATCGGGTATACCCCTTTTGGCGGCATGACCAGTTGCCCTTATGTCGGTAACCCGGCAAACCGTTTTAATCGCGATCTCTCCAACACCTCGATTGGTATGGGGGTTGGCTTGATTTTCTCCAATGTTATTTTCTCCTTTTTGCTGTTCATTTCCCACTCGAAACGCCGCGGTTCCTCAGGCTTTTTTATCTTGGCGATTTCCTTGGCTCTTTTCTATTATTTCTCGCCCGATGTTATGACCTGTTTTCTCTGGCTTCATCTTTGGGTTCCCCATGTATTCCTAGCGAACCTTTTCCTTTTGATTTTAGGATTATTTACGGTCTCCGCTTTGGCCTTCCTCGTCTACCGGCGAAAGCTCGTGGTCTGGCATATCTTTGATATTCCGGTCGTTTCAGTTTCTTGTTTAGCTTCGATCCTCGTCATCGTTTTCTTGTGGAATACCCCTTTCGCCATTTTCGCGATTTTGCCTTGGCTCCTCTTCCTTTGTTATTTGATCTTCCGGATCTTCTCGGAACGGGATTGGGAGGGGCGGCTTTTCTTCTATGGCCTCGCCTTCTGTCTTTTCTCTGGGCTCTATAGCTTAACGATCCTCGATATCAGCGATATCTTGATCTACGGGATCTATGGTTTCTATTCGATTTTCCTCTCGGTTTTGATGGTTGTTTTGAACATCCTTTATTTTTTCGCGCTCTACCGGGTGAGCCGCTCCGCTAAACAAGCCAATGCCAATAAACAGAAATACCTCGAAGCGGAATCGGAAGCCCTCATTCACCAAGCCACGCCCCAGTTCCTTTTTAATTCTTTAAGCTTTTTGCAAGATCGTTATCACGCTTCGCTTCAAGCGGGCGACGCCACCTTCAATGCCCTATCCAAAACCTTGCGGGCGAATATCGATGCTGCGGCCAAACCCTTAGTCCCTTTTGCCGAAGAACTTGATGCGATCACCCATTACGTCGACTTCATGTCGCTGAAACCCGGCTTTAACATCGACGTGCTTTATGACATCTCTTTCGAAGCCTTCTCGGTCCCGCCTTTAGCCATTCAAAACTATGTCGAAAGCGCGATCAAGCGGGCCAAGCCTAAGAGCAAGAATGCTTACGTCATCATTGGCTGCTCCCTGTTTCAAAATCAGATCCTTCTCACCATCAAAGATAATGGCAACGGATTTGAGCCGACCAATCCAGGGGAAGAAGCAGTTCAAACCCTGACCGCCCCAGCCTATCGGCTCGAAAGGACCCTCCACGCGAAAGTCGAAATCTTCTCCCGGC
>MVZL01000043.1 GCA_002068375.1 Tenericutes bacterium ADurb.BinA155 | reverse complement strand
TGAGCAAGCGCGCAAGGTCATCACTGAGCATAAGGATGAGGTGAAGCTTATCGCCGAAACCTTGCTCCAGAAAGAGACCATTACCGCCGAAGAGATCGATTCGTTGGTGAAGACGGGCAAACTCCCGGCCAAACCGGTCGACCCCCTTCTCGATAAAGTCGAAGCGGCCGATAACAAAGCCATCGCGGAAGGAAAAGATCCGAACGCGGTGAACGTTCCGGTCCCGCAAACGGGCGAGAAACCGGCCGAATCAAAGCCGGCTGATCCGAAACCCACCGATAAACCTGCGGACCCAAAACCCGCTGAAAAGCCGGCTCCGAAAAAGAAAGCCGCTCCCAAAAAGGACGACAAGAAGTAATTGAGCTTCAAGCCTCGCGCGCATATGTGCGGGGCTTTTCTTTTACTTTAGGAAGGGAATCCCGTATAACAAAGGCATGAAAATCGGGGATATCGAGATCAAAGGCCATGTCGTGCTCGGCCCGATGGCGGGTGTCACGACCTTGGCCTACCGCGAATTCATGAAGCCTTTTGGGGTCGGCCTTAGCTATAGCGAAATGATTTCGGATTGCGGGATCGACTATGGCAATGCCAAGACGATGGAATACTTTAAGACCTCCAAAGAAGATCGCCCGGTTGGACTGCAACTCTTCGGCTTTCAAGCGGAGAATGCCATCAAGGCGATCGCTTACTTGGAGTCCCATGCTGATTACGACATCCTCGATATCAACCTCGGCTGCCCCGTTTATAAGGTCGTGAAGACCGGCGCGGGTTCGGCTTGGCTCAAACATCCGGATGCGCTTTATTCCTATATGCAGACTGTTTGCGCCGCTTCGCATAAGCCCGTTACGGCCAAGATCCGTTTAGGGTGGGATGAAAACTCGATCAACGTATTCGAAGTGGCCCCCTTACTTGAAAAAGCCGGGGTAAAAGCCATCACCGTTCATTGCCGGACCAGTAAGCAAGGCTATACCGGGAAGGCGGATTATGAGGCCATCAAAAACCTCAAAAACAAACTCACGGTCCCCCTCATTGTCTCGGGAGACATCTTTACCCCTGAAGATGCCAAGAAAGCCGTTGAAATCACCAAGGCTGACGCCGTCATGGTCGCCCGTGGGGGTTTAGGGAATCCCTTTCTCGTCACTCAAATCAATCAGATCTTAGAGACGGGAAACTACGATCCTCATCCCGATGTGACTACCCAAGTCAACTATGCAGAAGATTTCGCAAAACGTTTGATCGCTTTAAAGGGACCTTATATCGGGGTACGGGAATGTCGAGGTCTCATTCCTCATTTCTTCTCTGGATTCCCCGGCTACAAGAAAATCAGGGCCGAAATCGCTATGAATATCGAAAACGAATCGGACCTCATGGCCTTATTAGAAGGAATCAAGAAAAGGCAAGGCTGTTGATGAAACGGGTTAAGGCGAATCATGAGTTTCCCCCGTTTGTCCATCCCGATAGTCGGGTTCTCATTTTAGGATCCTTTCCTTCGATTAAATCGCGGGAAGCTCAATTCTTTTATGGCCATCCCCAAAATCGGTATTGGCGAGTTCTTGCCTCGATCTATCACGAAGCCGAGCCAAAGACTCTTGAAGAAAAAGCTGCTTTGCTCACCGCCCACCATATTGCTTGCTACGACGTGATTGAGTCCTGCTCAATCGAGGGGAGCAGCGACGCTTCTATTCGTAACGTGAAACCTGCCGATCTCACTCCAATCATCCATGACAGCGCGATTCAAATGATCATCCTTAATGGCAAGACGGCGGCCAAGTATTTTGAACGTTACCAGCAAAAATGGGCGGGGGGTGACCTCAAAATCGCGGTAGCACCCTCAACCTCGCCAGCGAACGCTGCGGTTTCCTTTGATCAATTAGTCGCGGCCTGGTCGAAGCTTTTGCCGAAGGACGAACTCTCGACTTCAATTGCCCCTTTACAACCTTGAAATTGTGACTAGAATGTTCGGTATCGAACTAAAAGGTTCGGGACCGAACAATATGGAAAAAAGAAGCTTAGGATTCGAGACGCGAAAACTCGCTCACGCGATCAAACTTTATGTCGATGGCACCCTTTCAAAAGAGCTCGACATTGACCTCTCTGGGGTAGAAGGGATGACCTTGGGTTATCTTTTTCATCATCCCGACGAAGTGGTGACCGCCCAATCTTTGATGGAACACTTCAAGGTGAAGAAAGCCGCCTGCTCGCAGCTCTTGCACGCCTTGTCGAACAAGGGTCTCATCGCCATGAAGCCGATTCCGACCGATAAACGGGTCAAACGCATCGTCCTGACCAAAAAAGGGAATACCCTGCATGCGGAATTCGACCGAATCTTCGCTAAAATCAACGCTCAAATCGAAAAAGACATCACCCCGGAAGAGCGGGAACAGTACGAATGTATCGTGGCGAAGATGGCCTCCAATATCGGCGCGGATTCCTTCTTCATGGAGGACAAATAACTATGGAAATGGTCGCGAAAAAGGCCCCCAAGCAGTACAACCACGTCCTCCGTCATCTCTTTCAGTATGTGAAAGGGTATTGGCGCGACACGATTTTGACTTGGATCTTTGTTTTGATCGAATCCGTTTGCGAAGTCTTGGTCGTTTTCTTCATGCAATATCTGATTGATGGCGTCCATAACGAAGACGTCAACATCATCTACATCTATTCTGGCGTCATTGCTGGAACCGCCATCTGCGCCGCGGTCTTTGGAATCTTTGCCGGTATCTTTGCCGCCTCATCTTCGGCTGGATTTGGTAAGAATCTCCGGGAAGCGATGTTCGTTCAGATCCAGAAGTATTCCTTTAAGAACATTGATAAGTTCTCCACCAGCTCGATCGTGACTCGGACCACGACCGATGTCACCAACGTCCAAAACGCCTTCATGCAGATTATCCGCGCGGTCATTCGGGCCCCATTCATGATGGTCTTTGCCCTCATCATGTGCTTTGTGACGGAGCCGAAGCTCGCCTGGATTTTCCTTGTGATTATTCCGGTTTGCCTCATTGGTCTATTCTTGCTCGCCATTAAGGTTCACCCGATCTTCGTTAAGGTTTTCGAAACCTATGATCAATTGAACCAAACGGTCCAAGAAAACGTCGACGGAATCCGGGTTGTGAAGTCTTTTGATCAAGAAGAAGAACAGAAAGCTAATTTCCATGGTGTTTCTTTGTTCATCTATAAGAGCTTCGTTCGCGCCGAGAAAATCATGGCTTTTAACGGACCGTTACTGAACTTGGCGGTCTATGCCGCGATCCTTTGCATCGCCTATTTTGGATCGGAGTTGATCGTTTCCTCAAAATCGGTCGATTTGAGTGTCGGGGGAATGTCCACCCTCATCACCTACGTCATGGTCATCATGATGTCGCTCATGCTGGTCTCCATGGTCTTCGTCATGATCATGGTCGGGCGGAATTCGGCCGAGCGTATTGTCGAAGTCTTAGTTGAACAACCGGATATCGTTTCCCCGCAAAATCCCATTAAAACCATTGCAAATGGTCAGATTGATTTCAACCACGTTTTCTTCGCGTATAACGGCGACAAGTACGTTTTAAAGGATATCGATTACCACTTTAAGCCCGGAACCACGATCGGGGTCCTAGGCTCGACCGGCGCCGGCAAAACCACTTTGATTTCTTTGATTGCTCGCCTTTATGATCCCAGCAAAGGTAGCGTCGAGGTTGGCGGTGTCGACGTGAAGAAATACGATTTAGTCAGCTTACGCGATTCGGTCGCGGTCGTTCTCCAAAAGAACACGCTCTTCACCGGAACCATCAAAGACAATTTGCTTTGGGGGAACGCTTCCGCTAGCGATGAAGAGATCGCGAAAGCTTGCGATATCGCCCAAGTAACGCCTTTTTTAAAGGATCTCCCGGATGGACTTCTGACCAAGCTCGATGAAGGTGGCACCAATGTTTCAGGCGGACAAAAACAACGAATTTGTATCGCCCGCGCGTTGCTCAAGAACCCGAAAGTCCTGATTCTCGACGATTCCACCAGCGCTTGCGACACTCACACCGATGCTTTGATTCGCCAAGGCCTTTCCACCGAACGGAAGGACGTCACCAAGTTCGTGATTGCCCAACGGGTCCTCTCGGTTAAAGACTGCGACGTCATCCTCGTGATGAATGAGGGTGTCGTGGTGGCCTCAGGCACCAGCGATGAACTGCTCAAGAGCTGTTCGGTCTATAAGGAACTTTATCAATCGCAGTTAGGAGGAGGTGATTTCGATGCCCGCAATTAATTTACGTGCCACCAAAGGCGGTCGAAATATGGCTCCGGTTACCAAGAAGCAAAAACTTCATTCGGTCGGCCGTCTCTTAAAATACGTCTTTAAGTATTACCCTTGGCAATTCTTCCTTGTCTTAGTTTGCATTGTCTTATCGGCTGGCGTTGGGGTGGTCGGCTCCTATTTCTTAGGGACCGTGATCATCGATGACTATGTTCAAGTCGCGCTCAAGAATTCGATCTTCCTCGATCAGGTCGTTCCTTCTTCAGGGATTCTAGCGGGGGTGCATTTCTCCTCGGCGATTCTCATCATGGCTGCGATTTACTTAAGCGGCCTGATCGCTTCGTATGTTTATAACGTTCTCATGGCCATTATTGGCCAAGGGGTGCAGAAGCGGATCCGGGATGATCTCTTTGATCACCTCGAGACTCTTCCGATCTCTTATTTCGATCGCCGGGGACATGGCGACATCATGTCGATCTTCACCAACGATGTCGATGCCCTCCGAGAAATGCTCTCTCGAGCCCTTCCGATGGTGGCCCAATCGATCATGACGATCGTGGTCTGCCTCGTGATGATGTTATTGACCGATCTTCTGCTCACCGGAGTCGTGCTTGGCTTTGCCGTCCTTATCTTCTTCTTTACCCGTTTCGCGGCGAAGCGTTCCAGCAAATACTTCATCGAACAGCAGATCGAATTGGGCAAGACCAATGGCTACATCGAAGAGATGATCTCGGGCCAACGGGTCGTTAAAGTCTTCAACTACGAGGAACGGAACATCAAAGGTTTCCAAGCCCATAACGATGCTTTCTTTGGCGAATCGGTCAAAGCGAACCGTTACGCCAGCATCTTGATGCCGACCGTGAACCAGCTGGGCAATATTCAGTATGCTTTACTAGCCTTATTAGGCGGTTTAGCGATCGTTAATAACGCCACGGGGTACTCGCTGTTAGGGGTTCATGCCTTTGAAGTTGGCATCATTGTGTCCTTCTTACTCTACTCAAAATCCTTCACCCAGCCGATCGGCCAGGTGAGCCAACAATTGAACGTGATGGCCCTAGCCTTAGCCGGGGCCACCCGGATCTTCGAAGTCATCGACGCCCCCTCGGAAGTCGATGATGGCTATGTCGAACTCGTGAATGCCAAAGCCGATAGCAATGGCGACCCAGTCGAAGTCCAAGAGCACACGGGAAAATGGGCCTGGAAGCACCCGCATAAAGATGGAACGCCAACCACCTATGTTTGGGTCAAAGGCAAGATCACGTTTGACCACGTTGATTTCGCCTATATTCCCGGCAAAACCGTCTTGCATGACATCACTTTGTACGCCAAACCCGGTCAGAAAGTCGCCTTTGTAGGCCCGACCGGCGCTGGCAAAACGACGATCACGAATTTGATCAATCGCTTCTACGATATCGAAGATGGCAAGATCCGCTATGACGACATCAACATCAACAAGATCAAAAAGAATGATCTCCGCCGTTCCTTAGGCGTGGTTCTTCAGGACGTTAAACTCTTCACGGGCACCGTGAAAGACAACATCCGGGTCGGCAAACGCGATGCCACCGACGAGGAGATTATCGCCGCAGCGAAGTTAGCCAACGCCGATTCCTTCATCCGGAATCTTCCTCAGGGTTATGATACCGTTCTTGAATCCGGCGGGGCCTCCTTATCGCAAGGCCAGCGCCAGCTTCTCTCGATCGCCCGCTGTGCGGTCATGGATCCGCCGGTCATGATCCTCGATGAAGCGACCAGCTCGATCGATAGCCGCACCGAGAAGCTCGTTCAGCAAGGGATGGATCAAATCATGAAAGGCCGAACGGTCTTCGTGATTGCCCACCGTCTCTCCACCATTCAGAACTCGGATGTCATCATGGTTCTCGAGCACGGTTCGATTATCGAACGCGGGACCCATCAGCAGCTTCTTGACCTCCATGGTAAATACAACCAGCTCTATACTGGGGGCAAGGTCACCTCGGAAGAGTGAATCCCTAAGTGCGGGCGCGCCTAATCGCGCGTGCGCACTTTTTTCTTGCTCCTTAAAGGGTTAGACTACTCTCGCACTGAAAGGTGGTAACTATGGAAGAAGAAAAACTGACTGACCAAGAGCAAGCCCGGAAGGACAAGCTCCCGAAATACGTCGCCCTTGGCGTCGATCCTTTTGGATCCCGATACGATTGGAAAGATCGGATCGTCGATATTCGGAAAGCCGTCGAAGGCAAAACCCCGGAGGATCTCCAAACCAATAAGATCACGGTGAATGTCGCCGGGCGTCTTATTGCGATTCGCCGGATGGGCAAAGCCTCGTTCGTGAACCTCAAGGACGAATACGGGGTGATCCAAGCCTGGATTGGTATCGATGTGATCGGCGAGCACGATTACGAAGTCTTTAAGCTCGCGGATTTAGGCGATATCGTTGGCCTCGAGGGAACCTTAATGTTCTCGCGGACGGGCGAGCTCACGATTCGGGTTAACAAGTACACCCATATCACCAAATGCTTAAAACCCCTGCCTGAAAAGTTCCATGGTCTCACCGATGCCGAAGACCGGTATCGCCGCCGCTACCTCGATCTGATTGTGAACGATGATTCGCGGAAGATCGCGCTCATGCGCCCCCGGATTGTCCGTGGCATCCAAAAATATTGCGACGATCAAGGCTTCGTTGAAGTCGAGACCTCGATCTTCTCACCGGTTCTTGGCGGAGCCGCCGCGAAACCCTTCATCACGCACTTCAATGCGCTCGATAAGGATTTCTATCTGCGGATCGCGACCGAATTGAACCTCAAGAAATGCATGGTGGGCGGGATTGACCGTGTCTATGAAATCGGCCGGATCTTCCGGAACGAAGGCATCGATGCCAAACATAACCCCGAATTCACCACGATTGAGCTCTATCAAGCCTATGGCGACCTCTCGGATATGCGGCACTGGATGGAAGGACTCTTCCATTACATTGCCAAAGAAGTGGTCCAGAAGGACGTTTATAAGTTCCGTGGCTACGACATCGATCTCAGCAAGCCGTTCAACTGGGTTGACCAAGCTGAGTCCATCAAGGCCGTCTGCGGCGTCGACTTCAAACAGCCGATGACCTATGAAGAAGCGGTGGCGTTAGCCCATAAGTTCAACGTTCCGTTACAAAAGAGCTGGAACAGCGTCGGTTACATCCAACAAGCTTTCTTTGATGAACTTGTGGAACATACCCTGATTCAGCCGACTTTCATCCACACCTATCCGATCGAGGTCTCTCCTTTAACCAAGAAGACCGCCGATCCGCGCTTTGTCGATCGCTTTGAGCTCTTCATCGCCGGTGGGGAATTCTGCAATGCCTATAGCGAACTCAACAACCCCTTCGACCAGAAGGAACGCTTTGAGGCGCAACTCGCCGCGAAGGCTCGCGGAGATGACGAGGCCAATGATATGGACCTCAACTTCCTTGACGCTTTAAGCTATGGTATGCCGCCAGCCGGAGGCATCGGCTTAGGAATCGACCGTTTCACCATGCTCTTCACCGAGCAAGACACGATTCGTGAGGTTCTGCTCTTCCCGACCATGAAGGACGAGAAGTAAGCTCCAAGATCAGAGTTTAAAGGCTGCTAGGTAAAACCGGGCAGCCTTTTTTCGTGAGCCAAAAGGAGGGGGCTTATTTTGTCGGACCGTCTTTTCGATCGAATTTGAGGTTTCGCTTCATCAAGGGGACAACCCAAAAGGGGGCCTCCAAATTCAGCCTTCGAGGTTTCGGGGTAAAAAAAGCCCCTCCTGAGTTGGATTCAGGAAGGGATGATGATGTTCCCCCAGGGAGCACCGCTTTAGTTGTGGTAGGTGTAGGTGGCGTTCGGATCGAAGTCGTTCGCGTGGGTCTCCGCTTCTTCGACCACTTCGTTCATATCGACCAGGTTGGTATCGATTTGGATGAACTCGCAAACGTGGAGGGTAACGGTGGCAAGAATGAGGAGGGCGGCGGCGATCTGTTCGAAGAGGACGCCGATCTGAATCAGCCATTCGATCCGGCCCATTCCGAAGGTGGTGGTCGCCGAGACGATGAACTCCACAACGTAGAAGATCGATAAGCCGATTTGAACGATCGCGGAAGTGATAAGAATTCCTTTTTTACGAGTCAGGACCGCAACAAACATCAAGATGACGGCCAGCCAGCTGACTACTCCGACGATCAAGCCGGTGGTCACCGCATTGGGATCGCCCGCCACACCGTTGATCGCGGTGCCGATCGTACCGAACATCATCGAGAACGCAGCGAAGTAAGAACTATAGATCGCAGCACTGAACGCCCAGAAGATCGACTTGCCGGTTTTCTTGGCGATAAGAGCGAAGATGAAGCCCAAGACGAAGATCCCGGCGAAGATGCCATACATGCTCCAGCGGGACACGCCATCAATCTTTAGAGAGAACGCAACGCACGCGTCCGCGATTAAGAAGAACAGCATCGCGAAGGTGCTGATGTGGAAGAAGGGCTTTTCGCTAACTTTCTGTTTCATCGCACTATTACTATATATCCATTTTTTCAAAAAAATTATTCGTTTACTTTATGTCAACGAAAAAATAATCGGCACCATCTTCAAAATTAAAGGCTATATAAAAAGTGAGTTAGGTCTTGACGGGGGTGTAAGCGCTTACACTATGTCCCTAATTCGGATGTTTTCGTTCGTCCTGCCTGAACATCGTCAAGTGTCAAAATACCCCACCCAAAAGGGGGTATCCGAGTGGGTGGAACCTTTGAGGTGAATCGTTCCTAGTTCCCTCTGAATGGTTTCCTTTGCTTAATTGCCACGCCACCTATATAATAGGTGCGCCCTATTGAAGGAATAGAGCACACTCTCTTATGGTCACACGCCGCCAGGCGAGGTGATCCATTAGACCGAAACTAGGAGGTGCAAGCAACATGG
>MVZL01000042.1 GCA_002068375.1 Tenericutes bacterium ADurb.BinA155 | reverse complement strand
TAAAGACGATGAAATGGCGCATATTGACCTCTTTAATTCGCAATTTGCGGAGTTATTGAAGGGAAAACCGGTCGAATATATTCTCCATGAAGCCCGGTTTTTGAACCATAAAATCTATGTTGACGAAAACGTCTTAATCCCCCGGATGGAGACCGAGGAACTCATCGCCGATTTAAGCGAACGGATTTATGACTATTATGACCCCCGAAATTACTTGGTCGTCGCCGACATCGGAACCGGTTCCGGCGCGATCGCTTTAGCCCTAAAATCCATCTTCCCCAATTGGATCCTTTTGGCTAGCGATATTTCCTTAAATGCTTTAAACGTTGCTCGCCAGAATTTTAAAACCGCGGGATTAAGTATCACCGCCTATGAGGGGCCCTCTTTAAAACCTTATATCGACCGCAAGACGAATCTCGACATCATCGTTTGCAATCCCCCTTATATTACGAACCCCGCCGAGACCCAGGATTCCGTAAAGAACTACGAACCCGGAACCGCTCTTTGGCTCGATAAGGCTCATTCGGTCTATGAGGAGATCTTCCGGGACTATAAGCAAGTGAAGAAGGGAACCTTGCTGATGTGCTTTGAAATCGGCTATGACCTTAAACCTTATTTGACCGATCTTATGGCCAAATATTTAGAGAATTATGAATTCGAATTCATCAACGACCTTAATGGACAGTTGCGGTTCCTCTTTGTTTTCCTTAAATAAGGATAGGATATAAATATATGAAAACTGAAATCTTAGAGCAGAAAGACGTTGCGCGGGCCGCCGAGCTCCTTAAAGCGGGCGAAGTGGTTTGCTTCCCGACCGAGACGGTTTATGGTGCGGGTGCGATTTGTACGAGCGAGGCCGCTTTTAAAAAGCTGGTCGCGGTGAAACGTCGCCCTTCTGATAAACCTTTTACTTTGATGTGCTCCTCCATTGAGCAAGCGCTTCATTATTGCCATGTCGATTTTAAAGGCTTGGCGGTCATGAAAGCCTACATGCCTGGCGAAATCACGATTCTAGCGAAGGCCGCCCCCGGACTCGATCAATGGGTTACTTTAGGCACCCCGGTGATCGGAATTCGGATTCCAGATAGCCAATTTGTCCTTGATATGATCAATCGGGTTGGAGTTCCTTTACTTGTTCCATCTGCCAATCATTCGGGTGAGCCGACTTCGACCACCTTCGAAGAAACCTTCAAAGTTTTTGATGGAGAAGTCGCGGCGGTGGTGAAAGGCAATTGCACCGCTAAACTTGCTTCGACGATTGTGAATGTTTCTAACGTGAATGAGATTAAGCTGGTCCGCGAAGGCCCGGTGCCGTTTGAAGATCTTAAGAAAGTCTGGGCCGGGGCAAAACTCGCGGTCTCCTTAGGTTGCGATCATGGTGGTTTCACCATGAAAGAAGCGATCAAAGCTCATCTTATTGCGGAAGGCTATACCGTTTTGGATGAAGGGGCTTTTAGTACCGAGAGGGTTGATTACCCGGTGTTTGGAAAGAAAGCCGCCATTGATGTGGTGAAAGGCAAAGCCCAATTCGGAGTCCTCGTTTGCACGACGGGCGAAGGCATTTCGATCGCCGCGAACAAAGTCCAGGGGATCCGCTGCGGCATTGGCTATGACGATGGGGTTTCCGAAAAGATGCGGGAACACAATAACTGCAACATGATTGCCTTCGGGCAAGCTCATATGGCGGTTGAGGATGTCTTAAAACGCGTTGATATCTTCCTTGAGACGCCTTTTGTCGACCATGATCGGCATGAACGACGGGTCGCCGAAATCATGGAAATCGAAAAAGGTTGCTGATTTCATATAGAATTTGGGCTTCTAGATCAGTCTAGGAGCCTTTTTATTTGTTTACTTTCTTATACGACTTCACAATGCCATCGAGCACTTCAGGATGGTCGAAATCTTTCGGATAGACGATGTTGACTTCACGGATCATCGGCATTCCTTCGATCGGAAGTAGGACCAGTTTATTGAGTAACTCCAGGTTCCGGCAGGTTGAACGGGCGAGAACCGCGACGCCGATATCCTTAATGACAAGGTCCTTGATCGTGGCGATGCTGTCGACCTCGAGGATGACATTAAAGTCCTTGATCGTAAGATCTTCGCTGGCCAAAGTAGCTTCAAAAAGCTGACGGGTCGCGGAACCAGGTAGACGGAGAATCATCTTTTGTTTCTTTAATTCCTCAATAGTGACGACGGACTTCTTAGCGAGCGGATTCGTTGCGGAAACCGCCAGCATCAAAGAATCGGTGTCGAGCAAGACCGAACGATAACGGGGATCGGTGTTTCTGGCTTCAATAATCGCCAAGTCAATTTCATAATTTTCAAGTTTTGTATAAAGATTGATTATGTCATCAGAAATAATAGTTATGTGGAGGCCGGCCGTAGAATAGGCATATTCAGCCAGAGCGTTTGAGACGCCAGAACTTTCAGAAGTATGCGTGATTCCGATCGTGAAGGAAAACATGTTCTTCTTCGAATCTTCAATCCGAGTTTTTTCGAGTTCATAAAGCGCCTGAATTCGCTTGGCGTAACGAATGGCAATAATGCCTTGCGGTGTCGGTTTTAATCCATTTTCGGTCCGGTTGAAAATAACGATCCCTAGTTCCTTCTCCAAACCATGGATATGTTGAGACACCGCGGGCTGGGTCAAATGGAGGATTTCCGCGGTCTTGGTATAGCTACCATTTTCACTAAGGGTAATTAAGGTCAGCAACTTGTTATCAATCATGTGATCTCCTTATATAAGCAAAACTTATAATAACACTAGAAACCATAATTAGCACTTTCCTTTTCGTGGGCCATGATAATCCCATTCCATCCGAGGAAGATTTTCCTCAAGAAAGGGGGCCATGAACCTATGTTTTCATTTACGCAAATTCAAACATCTGTCCCGAACATTTTAGGGATCGGGGTCGACCTC
Source organism: Tenericutes bacterium ADurb.BinA155 (assembly GCA_002068375.1). The sequence goes on along the minus strand of MVZL01000042.1, from coordinate 6,337 downwards.
TATAAGTACTACTCCCAGTTCGGTGAAGTCCCGACCGTCTTGATCGGAATCGCCATCATGCTGTTCGTTGGCTTCTTAGTCACGCGCTTAACCAAATTATTAAAGCTTCCGAACGTTACCGCTTATATTTTGGCCGGTGTTCTTTTAGGGCCTTGGTGCCTCGGCGCTCTTTCGCCTGATGTCGTTTCCCATATGTCTTTCTTGACCGATTTTGCCCTCTCGATCATCGCATTTGGCGTGGGGCGTTACTTCAAAATCGCCGATATTAAGGCGACGGGGAAGAAGTCGATTGTGATCGCGATTATGGAAAGCTTCTTGGCCGGAGTCGTGGTGACCTTGGTCATTGGTTTTGCCTTCCCGGATAAAGGATGGACCTTCGCGTTACTTCTGGGTTCCATCGCTACCGCGACCGCGCCTGCTTCGACCATGATGACGATTCGTCAGTATGGAGCCAAAGGCAATTTCGTGAATGTTTTGCTCCAGGTCGTGAGCCTTGACGATGCGACTTGCTTAATCTTCTATACGTTAGCGATTACCATCATCAAAATCACGAATGGTGCGACTGCGGACGTGCTTTCGATCGTCATGCCGATCGTTTGGAACGTTGTCTTCATCGGCGTTGGCGTCCTCTTCGGCTGGATCCATAGCTTATTAATGAACTCCCGCCGCTCGATGGACAACCGGTTGATTCTCACCGTGGCCATGTTACTCACCATTTGTGGGGTCTGCTCCTTACCGATGATCAATATTTCACCGTTAATGGCGTGCATGGTCTTCGGCGCTTCGTTTGTGAACTTCCGCGATGATCAAACGCTCTTTACTCAGCTTGATAGTTTCGCTCCGCCGATCATGACGATTTTCTTCGTGATGTCTGGCTACAACATGGACTTCTCCCAGTTCGCGATCGTCGGTTTGATCGGGGTCGTGTACTTCTTAACTCGGATTGTCGGGAAATACGCCGGAGCCTATCTCGGTTGCAAAATGGTCAAGACGGATAACAAGACCGCGATCAACCTCGGCTTCGCCCTCGTCCCACAAGCCGGTGTCGCCATTGGCCTTGCGGTCTTAGGCCAACGGATGCTTATCGCCGCCGGTCAAGACGATTTGGCCAATGAATTCTTCGCCATCATCATTTGTTCGTCGGTCCTTTATGAAATGGTTGGGCCGGGCTTAGCTAAACTTGCTCTCATTAAGTCTGGGGCGATTCCGCCCGAGAATTTGAAGGCTGGACCTAAGCCCTTAGCCACTGAAACAGAGGACCCGCGTAGCGATAAACATGAAGTTAGTGCCCCGAAAGAGATTGAGGTTTCTAAAGCAAAGGAATCCGATATCCCGCTAGGGACTTCGGTCAAGAAAGAAGGAGGTAAACCGTTATGAACTATGGGCGTTGTGTGACGATTCTTCCCGAGCAGTACTTCTCGTTAGTGAATGATAGCAGTGAGCTTCTTCACGACTTCGACCATCCGATCAGTGAGATCGTAGGGGAACTCTTGGTGAAACAAGCCTTTGAGAATCCAAACGCGTTGAAGAACGAGACGTTCGCCGAGAAGAGACGGCTCCGCTGCTCCCGTAAGGAAGCGGTGCCGCTCGATATCGGACCGGCCAAGGTTCAATACCTTGAGGGTCGGAGCCATTTGAGTGGTCCCGGCCTCTCCCGCTATGCGCGGGCGTTAATCTGGGATTTTCTCGCTTTAGCGCCGAAAGATCGGCAAGAAATTCTTGCCGCCTTGAAGCTCAATTAAACAAAGGGCCAAAGAAATTTGGTCCTTTTTTCGTTTTCCTACCCTATATATAAGTATGGAGACTTCTTTTGTTTGTCCGCGTTGCGGGAACCGCGACCCTCGTTATATCGGTCATAAGAATGGCCAGCCCTATTGCCGGAAGTGCATCGGCTTCCGCGGTGAGAACGCTTCCGGGGTTTCAAGTGGTCCTAAGAACGTGATCTTGGATCTTCAGTATCACCTTTCAAAAGAGCAGGAAAAACTTTCGGCCAAGATCATTCAAAACTATAAAAACGGGGATGATACCTTGGTTTACGCCGTATGCGGTTCAGGTAAAACCGAGATCTCGTATGGCATCATTGCTTATGCGATGTCGCGGGGGCTCCACGTCGGATTTGCATTACCGCGTCGCGATGTCTGCATCGAACTCTTCTTCCGATTGAAGTCCGCTTTTCCCCATAATCGGATTGTCGCGGTTTATGGGCAACACACCTCCACTTTGGAAGCCGATTGCATTATCCTCACCACCCATCAGCTTTACCGTTACCCGAACTATTTTGATTTGCTGGTCATGGATGAAATCGATGCCTTTCCTTTTAAAGGCAACGAAGTTCTCATCGCGTTATTCAAACGTTCGCTCCGGGGACATTGCGTGATGATGTCCGCGACCCCGAGCCAACAAATCAAAGCGGAATTCCATAAACCCCACCATCAGATTCTTGAACTGCACACTCGTTTCCACAAACATCCGATCCCCGTCCCAAAAAACGTGATTCGCCTAGGCTTTCTCAAGTATTTTTTCCTGATTCAGAAATTAAAGGAGTACCAAAAGAAGGGGAAACCTTGTTTCATTTTCGTTCCGACGATTGCCTTAGCGGAAAGCGTGTTCTCCGTATTGTCTCTTTTTGTTCCCCATGGCAATTACGTCTCGAGCCAGCGGGAACATCGAGCCGAGATTATCCAGGCTTTCCGCGAGAAGAAATACGCCTATTTGGTAACGACGGCGGTGCTCGAGCGGGGCGTCACGATCCGCGACATCCAAGTCATCATCTACGAAGCCGATCACAAAATTTATGATAGCGCTGCCCTGATTCAAATTTCTGGGCGGGCAGGGAGGAAATCTGATGCACCTGATGGCGAAGTTGTCTTTTTGGCTAACCAAGTTACGCGTTCCATGGAAAAAGCGATCCGAGAAATCCGATTCTGCAACTCGTTTTTGTAAGGTTTGTTTTCAACCGATCGTTCCCGATGGTTGGGCGAGCTTAGTCGGCGATGATTCTTTGATCTGTTCCCATTGCTACAAAGCCTTCACTCCCCGTTGGATTTCCTTCAAGGTTTTAGGGGTGCCTGCCCTTGCTCTTTATACCTATGATGAAACGGTCCGTTCGATGCTCTACCAACTCAAGGGTTGTTTCGATATCGAACTCGCCGGAATTTTTCTCAATTATGCTGCCCCATATCTTCGACTTCGTTACCATGGCTATACCCTCATTTGTGCGCCTTCTGCGGAGAAAAAGGATGCAATTCGTGGGTTTAACCATGTGGAAGAAATCTTTCGTTGCCTTAAGTTTCCGCAGATCAAAGCCATTCGAAAAACCGACGATATCAAACAGGCGGATCTGAACTATTCAGACCGACAAAAAGTAGGGCAGTATCTCGCCTGGAATGAGGGGGTGAAAATCGCGGGAAAAAAGATCCTCCTCGTCGATGACGTTCATACCACGGGCGCCACTTTAAAAGCCTGCGTGAAACTCATCCGAAAACACCAGCCAAAACGCCTCCGAATTCTCGTGATGTCGAAAACTCCTGAACTTTTGCCCCGTCGTTAGATTGCTTACCATTTATTTAAATGGTAGAATTACCCCGCTATCTAGGAGAAAAACGTGTCTAATTTCATTGATAAAATCTTCCGTCTTGAAGCTCGTGAACTTGCTCGATATGCCCGTGAGGCCGATCGGGTGATTTCGTTTGAAAACGCCATGAAGGCCTTAACCGATGATCAACTTCGGGCCAAAACCGATGAGTTCCGTAAGGAGCTCGCGGCCGGCAAAACCCTGAACGACATCAAATACGAGGCGTTCGCGGTGGCTCGGGAAGGTGCCCGGCGCACGCTCAACCAATTCCCGTTCAAAGTTCAGATTATCGGCGCGCTCGTTCTCAACAATGGCTTCGTCGCTGAAATGAAGACCGGCGAAGGCAAGACCCTCACCGCGACGATGACTGTTTATCTTAATGCTCTCACCGGCAATGGCGTTCACGTCGTTACCGTTAACGAATACTTGGCGGCTCGTGATGCCGACTGGATGGGCCAAATCTATCGTTTCCTCGGATTGACCGTCGGGGTTAACCTCGCCAGCAAGACCACCGAAGAGAAACGGCAAGCTTATCTTTGCGATATCACGTACACCACCAACAGCGAACTTGGTTTCGACTATCTTCGCGATAACATGACCCCGTCCTTATCGGGCCGGGTTCTCCGCGGACTCAAATATGCGGTTGTCGATGAAGCCGACTCGATTCTCATCGATGAATCGCGGACCCCGCTCATTATTTCGGGTGGCACCAAAGCGGCGGCTTCGCAATATCTCGTGGCCGATCGTTTCGTGAAGACGCTTCGCAAGGAAGTTGATTTCACCATCGATATCAAAACGAAAACTTGCAACTTAACTGATGATGGCAATAACAAAGCCGAACGGATGTTTGGCATCCGCAACCTTTATGATCCAGAGAACCAAGACCTGGTCCACCGTATTCACCAAGCCCTCAAAGCCAATTTCATCATGGGCCGCGACGTCGAATACATGGTTGACCAAAATCGTCAGATTCAACTGATCGACCAATTCACCGGCCGTATCATGAAGGGCCGGGAATATAACGATGGCCTTCAACAGGCAATCCAAGCCAAGGAAGGCGTTGAAATCAAACAGGAGACGACCGTTCTCGCGACCATCACCTATCAAAACTTCTTCCGTCTTTATAAGAAACTCTCGGGCATGACCGGAACGGCCAAGACCGAAGAGGAAGAATTCGAAAAGATCTACAACATGAAGGTCATTTGCATCCCGACCAACCGTCCGGTCATTCGTGAAGATGCGACCGATTACATTTTTGGAACCCACGATTTCAAACTCAAAGCCCTCGTTAAAGAAGTGAAGGCTCGGCACGAAAAAGGCCAGCCGATCTTGATTGGCACCGTCTCCGTTGAAAGCAACGAAGAGATTTCGAAATTGCTGGCTGACGCTGGCATTCCCCATGAAGTTCTCAATGCGAAGAATCAGGCTCGCGAAGCTGAAATCATTTCGCACGCTGGCGAAAAAGGCGCGGTCACTTTGGCCACTAACATGGCTGGTCGTGGCACCGATATTAAACTTGGCCCGGGCGTGAAAGAGCTCGGTGGTCTTTGCGTCTTTGGCACCGAACGTCACGAATCCCGCCGTATCGATAACCAGCTCCGGGGCCGTTCCGGTCGTCAAGGCGATCCGGGCTTTACCCGTTTCTACGTTTCTTTCGATGATGATTTAATGCGGCGGTTCGCTCCGGACAACCTCCGGAAGATGTTCGTGAACCAGCTTCAGGATCAACCGCTCGAAAATAAGACTCTCGTGAACGCCGTCACCAATGCCCAAAAGCAAATCGAAGGCCAGAACTTCGATGTTCGGAAGAACTTACTCGATTACGATGACGTTTTGGCAAAACAGAGACAAATCATCTACGATCACCGTGACCGCATCATGATGGCCGATGATATCTCAGAACTCATCCACGGGTACTTTAATTCGTGCGGAAAGTTCCTCGCGAAGAAAGCCGTTATCCCGGGTCACGATGAAGGTTTGATCTCGGGCGAAGCGTTAAAGAAACTCGTTGAACCGGCCTTCATGCCGGAAGGCTCCTTACCGGTCTCGGCTTATGATGAAGCCCCGGTCGAAGAAGCGGGGGACGACTTAGGCGAAGCCCTCTACGCCATCTTCTTAAAGAAGCAAGCGACTTGGCCGAAAGAAGAAGCCAATGAGGCGGAGCGTCAGATCGCTTTGGCCGTCATTGATAATAACTGGACCCGCCATATCGACACGATGGCCCACCTTCGCGAAGGCATCTCCTTACGGAGTTATGCCCAAACCAATCCGCTTCAGGATTACGTGAACGAAGGCTACGATCTCTTCCGTGAAATGAACGAGAAGATCGCGGTCGATACCGTCTATAACTTCATGAACGTTCGGATTCAGAAGCGGGAACCGCAACCGACCGCTCCGGCGCAAGCCGATGCCGATGCGATTGCTAATGCTTCCGCTTCGATTGGAGCCCAGCTCGTTCGGAATGAACCCGAAGGGCCCAAGACATCGACCGATCAGGGCAAAGTCGCGGAGACTACCGCCCAACCGAAGAAAGAATCCGCCAATAACGGGGAGGTTCCGTCCGCAACGGTCCCTCCGACGAGTAACCGGTCTAGCGCTGCCGGCACCAAAGGCGCTGATCCCACGAAGAAAACTGTCGTTCCGACTGCAGTCCTCAATCCTGCAGCGAAAATTGACGGCAGTAAGAAATAAGGAGTCAAAGGAATATGCAAGAGCTCGTCGAGTTAAAACAAAAAGCCCAATCCTTGGGTGAACTAGTCTCGC